>CAYTPF010000006.1:0-22087 GCA_964439775.1 uncultured bacterium
CCAAAAGGAATTTTCATACTCATTGTTTGTTGACAGTTAAGAAATTGAACAAACATAGCTTGTGCTGTTTCTGGTCTAAGATAAACAGCAGATTCTTTAACAAGATTATCAATACCTTTTCTTAAATCATCTGAATTAAGTTTTCTATTTTCTTCAACATATTTTGTAATTTGACCTAAAACATCTACAGGGCCTATTTGACTTCGGAACATTAAATTAAATTGTCTTTCATCACTTAAAAATGGTGATCCAAAAGTAGGTCCTACATATCCTCTGTATTCAAAAGTTTTAGTTGGAATATCATTATCATCATCAAAATGACCAAATGTATTTTTATCAATCAATTTTAAACCTTTTAAAATTTTTCCCGTTCTTTTTAATTGAATTTTAAATCGGTCTTCAATTTGTTTTTGATAATCTTTTGCTTGTCCTTTATCATTGCAATTAATTGGAAGATCATCACCAATTTTTGGTCTTGGAGCTTTATCAGCTCTAAATCGTTCTTTACTAATTAAACAATCAACTAATGGATCTGAAAATCCAGATAAATGACCTGAAGATTCCCAAACTTTTGAGTGCATTATAATAGATGCATCTATTCCTATAACATCTTCTCTTTTATGAACCATTGATTCCCACCACTCATTCATTAGATTGCGTTTTAATTCAACTCCCAAAGGACCATAATCATAAGCACTTTTTAAACCACCATATATTTCACTACTCTGAAAAATAAAACCTCTTCTTTTGCATAGAGAAATTATTTTTTCTTTAAAATTATCTGGAATATTTGACATTATTTTTTCCTTTTAAATCGCTTGGAAGGACCTTTAGCTTTTTTCTCAAGAATAAGTTCTATAGCACGTTCAAGTTTTAAAGATTCAATATTTTCATCCTTTGGAATAGTAGCATTAATTTTTCCATTAGTTACATATGGACCATATCGGCCATCTTTTAATTCAATATTTTCTTCAGAATCTGGCATTTTACCCATTACTTTAATTACAGCTGTTGCATTTTTATTTTTTGCTTGGGATAATATTTCTATGGCTCTTTCTAAATTAATATTAAAAATATTATCATCTTTAGGTATTGATGATGATTTTTTACCACATCGTAAATATGGTCCATATCTACCAATATCTTTTGTTATTTTATCTCCTGAATCAGGATGTTTACCAATTTCAAATGGAAGTGCTAACAAATCTAAAGCAATTTTTTCAGTTACATCATTTAATGTCATCCCTGTAGGTAAAGATTTCATTTTTTTCTCACATTGAATATATGGACCAAATCTTCCATCTTTAAGAAAAATAGGTTGATTAGTATCTGGATGAATAAAACTGTGATTTTCTTCATTTTTTTTCTTTTTGATAAGTTCCATTGCGTTTTCAAAATTTAATTCACTTGGAATATAATCATCATATAAATTTGCACTTTTATCATCTTGCTGTAAATATGTTCCATATCTACCTATTTTAACTAAAATCTCATTTGATGAACCATTTTTAAGACACATAATTGTTCTTGAAAAGTTTTTATCAAATTCATTTTCTAATAAATCTTTTAATCCTTTATTATCTTTTTTACCATTGTAAAAAGTTTTGAGAAAATCTGTTGATTTTATTTCTGCTCTTGAAATAGAGTCTAATCTATCTTCCATATCCGCTGTGAATTGAAGATTAACTAAGTCACTAAAATATTTTTCTAAAAATTGTATTACAGCATATGCTGTCAATGTAGGAATCATTGCACCTTTTACTCTATTAATATAACCACGTTTTTGAATGTTTCCCATTATTGTAGCATATGTTGAAGGTCTACCAATTCCTAAATTTTCTAGTTCCTTGACTAATGAAGCTTCAGTAAATCGAGGAGTTGGTTTTGTATAATGTTGATTTGAAACAAAATTTTCATAATCAATTTTTTGACCATTTTTTAATTTAGGTAAAGTTGTTTCTTTATCATCTTTTTCTTTTTGAGGATCATCAATATCTTCAACATAAACTTTTAAAAATCCTGCAAATTCAATTACTTTTCCTGTGGCTCTGAAAATAGCACTATCATTAGTAATATCAACACTAGTATTTAACAAATTAGCAGATTTCATTTGAGATGCTAGTGTTCGTTTCCATATAAGATTATATAATTTCCATTGAGATTGTTCTAAAATATTTTTTAATGAATCTGGATGTTTGAAATTAGAACCAGCAGGTCTAATAGCTTCATGAGCTTCTTGTGCATTTTTAACTTTACTTTTAAACATTCTAGGCTTTTCTGGAATATATTTTTTTCCAAATGATTTTTCAATAGCCTTTCTAGATGCATTAATTGCTTCATTAGATAAATGGATAGAATCTGTTCTCATATAGGTTATATATCCATCTTCATATAATTTTTGAGCTGTAATCATTACTGCTTGAGATGACATTTTAAGCTTACGAATTCCCTCTTGCTGGAGTGTTGAAGTTATAAAAGGTGGATATGGATTTTGTTTAGAGGGTTTTTCTAATATATTAGAAACTATCCAAGTTGATTTTTTAAATTCATCATTTAATGATTCTGTTAAGTTTTTATCAAGGACTAATTTATCATTATTTTTTAATGTGCCATTATTTTTATTAAAATCTTTACCTATTGCAATATTTTGGTTATTATATTGTTTTAATGTTGACTCGAAAGAAACATTGTTTTCTTTAAAATTTCCTGTAATACTCCAATATTCATTTTCTTTAAAAATTGCTCGTTCTTTTTCCCTATCAACTACAATTTTAACAGCAGGACTTTGCACTCTTCCTGCAGATAGACCACCTTTAATATTATACCAAAGTTTTTCTGAAACTAAATAGCCCCATAATCTGTCTAAAATTCTACGAGCTTCTTGTGCACCAACTAATGATGAGTCAATCTCTCTAGTATGTTCAAATGATTCCTGTATAGCTGATTTAGTAATTTCATGAAAAACAAGTCTTTTAATTGGTACTTTTGGTTTTAATATTTCTATTAAATGCCAACCAATTGCTTCTCCTTCTCTATCAGGATCAGTAGCAATATAAATTGTTTTAGCATTTTTTACTTTAGATTTAAGTTCTTTGATTACTTTAGATTTATCAGGAGATGCAATATAGTTTGCTTTAAAATTATTATCTATATCAACACCTAAATCGTTTTTTGGTAAATCTCTAATGTGGCCTACAGAAGCCAAAATAGAGTAATCATCTCCTAAAAATTTTTGAAGTGTTTTTGCTTTTGAGGGTGACTCAACTATTATTAGTCCATTAATGTTTTTTTCCATAGTTAAAAATTTAACTTATAATAAAACGTATAATGCAATTATTATCTTCATTTTTGTGATTGAAAATAAAAATTGATTAAAAATCATTAAATTAATTATATTTTTATTAATGAATTATAATGGGAAATTAATGAAAATGGTATCAGAAATAGGTCCTGATGTTAAATATTCATTGCCATTAGATAATACTTACATAAATATATCTGATTACATTAATAAAAATATTCAAATTGAATTTAATAATGAAATATTTTGTATAAAATGTAATAATAAAATTAAAAAAAGTTTTGCTCAAGGTTTTTGTTTTCCTTGTTTTCAATCTTCACCTGAAACATCAGAATGTATTTTAAAACCAGAATTATGTCAAGCTCAAGATGGGATAGCTCGTGATATGGATTGGGCTAAAAATCATTGCTTAAAAGATCATTTTGTTTATTTATCCCTAACTAGTGGAATTAAAGTTGGTGTTACAAGGTCAACGCAGATTCCTACTAGATGGATAGATCAGGGAGCAGTGTCTGCAATTAAATTTGCTAAGACTCCTAATAGATATTTTGCAGGAATTATTGAAGTATTTTTAAAACAATTTATTTCAGATCGTACAGCATGGCAGAAAATGTTGAAAAATCAGATAGAAAGCTCTATAAATTTAGTTAAGAAAAAAAATGAACTTGTTGAAAAACTTCCAGAAAAATTAAAGAAATTTGTTACAGATAATAATACCGTTGTAGATATTAATTATCCAAATCTAGTTTATCCAGATAAAGTAAAAAGTTTAGGTCTTGATAAAAATTCTTTAATAGAAGGTAAGTTAACAGGAATTAAAGGTCAATATTTATATATTAATAATGAAAATGTGTTCAATGTAAGAAAGCATCAAGGATATTTCGTCAATATAAAAATTAGTTAGTTTTGATTTTCTTACCAAACATCTCCATCATCTACAATCATCCATAAATAACAACAAGCTATAGTTCTATAAGGCTGCCATTTTAATGCTTTATTTAGCATGAATTGTTCTGATGGTAATTTTTTTAAATTATAAAGTTGTTTAAAAGCTTTTTTAATTCCTAAATCACCAACAGGTAAAATATCTGCTTTGTATAAAGTAAACATCATAAACATATCAATTGTCCATTGGCCTATCCCCTTTATAGAAATTAATTGTTTTTGTATATCTTGATTAGAAGAAATTTTAAAATCAATTTGTTTTTTTTCTATAAAAAATTTAGATACATTATTGATGTAATCTATTTTTTGTTTTGATAAACCAATATTTTTTAAATCTGAATTTTTTATTTTAAGATATTGATTGGGTGTTGGGATTTTTTTTGAAAATAAAGTTAAAAATCTATTATAAATTATTTTGGCTACTTTACCACTTAATTGTTGGTAAATAATAGACTTACACAAAGAATCAAAATAGTTATCATTTAAAGAAAATTTTGGTTTAGGATATTTATCAATTAGGGTTTTTATTGTTTCATTTTTTGATAAATGCTTAATGGCATCATTTATAATTTTTTGATCCATAATGATTTATCATAAAAAAGGAAAAGTATTAAACTCTTGGAGAGTGTTAAAATTTAATTGATTAGTTACTGCATCATCTGAATTTTCAATTTCTTCTGAAAAACTAAATGGGGTTCCAGAAAATTCTTGAGCTAAACCAAATGAAAATAATATAATATAAAAATAAATAATTCTTATTTTGCCTGTTCTGGATTTATTTCTTTTTCAAGCAATTTGACATCAAAAGAAAATTCACCTAAAGGGGTTTGAATGAAATATTTTCCAATTACTGTATATACTACATTATTTTTAACAATTGAATTGAATAGTGTTTTTCCAGCTTCAAGTAATTTGATTTCTGCAGTTTCTTGAAATAAAAATATATCATTCTTAGGTATGGAAATTTTTTTATCATTATAAAATTTTGTAAGAAGAGCATCATTTGCAAAAAGATCAAACTCAGTTTTATTAAATGTAACGCCTAAATCATTAGGATTATTCCCATTAAAATCTATAGTTAATTTTAAAGTGTTTAAAGATTTTATAGGGTTATAGCTAATATCAGAAACTTTCATTTCTATAGTTAATGGCTTAACCTTTTCTGTAACTTGTTTTTCTGCTTTTTTTAATTCTTTTTTTGCTTTTGCTTTTATTTTATTTAAATTAATTGCTTGAAGTTCATTGGGAAGAAAAATTAAAAAAGTAAAGATTAATATTATTTTATTCATAGTTGACCTTAATTATGTTTCAAAATATATAATGTAAATTAATTTTTTATAAAATATTTTTTAATATTTTTCCATCTATTATAGTCATTAAAATTTCAGTATTAAGAATATTTTTATCATCGCAATTTAAAAGATCATTTGATAAAACAGTTAAATCTCCGTTGTATCCTATTTTAATTTGACCTCGTTTATTTTCAGCAAATTCTCCATATGCGCCCCAAGTTGTAAGCATTTTTAATGCATCCATTCTATTTATACATTCTTGATTCTGCCAACCAGATTCTGGAAAGCCATCATGATCTTGTCTAGTAACCGCTGCATAATATTCAAATAATGGATTGCCATCTTCAATGGGACAATCTGAACCACCTGGAATTTTACATCCACTATTTATAAATGATTTCCATCTTGAGATCTTATGTACCCTATCACTACCGATTCTATTATTCATCCACCTCATATCACTTGTACAATGGCTAGGTTGCATAGAAGGTACTATGCCATTTTTATAAAATCTAGGAATATCTTCATCACTAACCATTTGTGCGTGTTCAATTCTCCAACGATGATTGGAAATATTTTTCATTGTTTCTGAATATATATCAAGGACCATTGAATTACCTTTATCGCCAATAGCATGTGTGCATAATTGAAATCCAGCCTTTTTACATTTTTGGGCAAGCTCTGCAAATTCTTCAGCAGAAATAAGAATTAATCCACAGTTGTTATGATCATCACTGTATGGCTCAAATAAAGCAGCTCCTCTGCTGCCTAATGCACCATCTATAAATGCCTTTGCTGAGCGAATTGTATATAAATTAGATTCAAAAATACCATTTTTAAAATATTCGTTTATTAAATCTGTATCATTACTCGCAAGCATACCGTAGCATCTTATAGGAAATTCACCTTTTTGTATTAAAGAGTGAATTGCATTAATTGTATCACGACTTTGCCAAGCATCATGCACATTTGTAATCCCTCTAGAAATAATTATTTCTATTGCCATCTTAATCCATTTTTCTATCATTTTACTATTTGCTTTAGGAAGAATACTTTGAACAGGATTCATGGCATTATCAATTAAGATGCATTGATTGATAATATCACCACCAGGAATATTATCAGATAGATTTAAATTAGATAGCTTTATTGCATGCTTATTAACCCAACTAGAGTGCCCATCAATTCTTGTTAACATTACAGGTTGAGAAATAGGTAGATTATTTAAAACATCTTTTTTAGGGAAATCTGATTCATGCCACTTTGTTTGATCCCAACCAAAGCCTAATATCCAATCATTGGGCCCTATTGATCTACTTTTTTCTAAAACCATTTGTCCAATTTCATGAGTAGATTTACATTCTTTTAGTTGTAACATGTCAAGTCTTTTACCAAGATTGGTAATATGAAAATGCGAATCAATAAAGCCTGGTATGACTGTTGCACCTTTAAGATCTATAGTATCAAATCGTTTATTGATTTCATTAATTAATTTAATTTTTCCATTCTCAACTGATAATGAATGGGCATTTGGATTAGCATTATCTAAAGTTATTATATTTCCATTAATTAAATTAAATTTCATTTATATGTGTTTTGAATTATTTCTGTTTATAAAACTGTGTTAAATTTACAGCATAGTTATGAAAAAAAATGATAAAATTATTGATTTAAGAAGTGATACAGTTACTCTACCTACAGAGAAAATGCGAGCAGCAATTGCTAATGCGGAAGTAGGTGATGATGTTTTTAGTGAAGACCCTACAGTTAATAGATTAGAACAAAAAGCTGCTAGATTAATGGGTAAAGAAGCTGCATTATTAGTTCCAAGTGGCACTATGGGAAATCTTGCATCTATTTTGGCACATTGTGAAAGAGGAACAGAAATTATTTTAGGTCATAAATCGCATACATTTGTTTATGAAGCTGGTGGTATATCAAGTTTTGGAGGTATTCATTCTAGACAATTAATTAATGATGAGTGTGGATTGATGAACATAGATGATATTAAATATGCAATTAGAGATGACAATGTTCATTATCCTAAAACATCAGCAATTAGTTTAGAAAACACACATAATATGTGTTTTGGCAATCCTATTGAACCTGATTATATATTATCTGTTTCTAATTTGGCAAAAGAAAATAATTTAAAATTACATGTAGATGGAGCAAGAATTTTTAATGCTGCTATTTCTTTAAATATTGATGTAAAAAAATTAGTAGAAAATGTTGATTCTGTTACATTCTGTTTATCAAAAGGCTTAGCTGGGCCAATAGGATCTATAGTATGTGGAACTGAGAATTTCATTTATAATGTTAGGCGTCATAGAAAAGCATTGGGTGGTGGAATGAGGCAGGCAGGTTTTATTGCTGCTGCTGGAATTATTGCCTTAGATAGTTATAAAAATCAGATTAATAAAGATCATGATAATGCATTAAAATTGGCAAAAGGTATTAAAAATATTGATGGATTATATATTGATATAGATAAGGTTAAAACAAATATTATATTTTTTGAGTTAAAAAAAGATACTATTTCTGCATCTGATTTAGTTTTAAAAATGTTATCTAAAAGAATAAAATTTTTAGAAACAAGTCCAAATCGTTTTAGATTAGTTACTCATTATGGTATTGATAGTGAAGACATTTCTAGAACATTAAGAGAATTAAATAATTGTTTAAATTAAGAAGATTGGAAATTTAATATGTCAAAAGGTGTAACACCTAAAAGTCAAGATTATTCAAGATGGTATACTGATGTTATTACAAAAGCTCAATTAGCTGATTATGGACCTGTTAAGGGTACAATGGTAATTCGACCATATGGGTTTAGTATATGGGATAGTATAAAAGAATCCTTTGATATTAGGTTTAAAGAAACAGGGCATGTTAATGCATATTTCCCACTTTTTATTCCTAAATCTTTTTTAGCAAAAGAAGCTCAACATGTTGAAGGTTTTGCTAAAGAGTGTGCTATCGTTACCCATTCAAGATTAAAAAATACTGATGATGGTTCTAATATTATTGTTGATCCAGATTCTAAACTTGAAGAAGAAATTATTGTTAGGCCGACATCAGAAACAGTTATTTGGGCAATGTACAAAAAATGGATTAATTCATATAGAGATTTGCCAATTTTAATAAATCAGTGGGCAAATGTTGTAAGATGGGAAATGAGAACTAGATTATTTTTAAGAACGAGCGAATTTCTATGGCAAGAGGGTCATACAGCTCATGCAACAGAGGAAGAGGCACAAGATGAAGCAAAGCAAATGCTTCAAGTTTATAAAGAAGTTGTAGAAAATATTATGGCAGTACCAGTATTAACTGGAACAAAATCAGAATCTGAAAAATTTGCAGGTGCAGAAGATACGTATTGTATTGAAGCTATGATGGGTGATAAAAAAGCATTACAAGCTGGAACATCACATTACTTAGGTCAGAATTTTGCAAAAGCATTTGATGTTAAATTCCAAAATATTGATAATAAAGAAGAGTATGTTTATGCAACTAGTTGGGGAGTAAGTACTAGATTAATTGGTGCACTGATCATGGTTCATGGTGATGATAAAGGATTAAGGTTGCCACCAAAACTTGCACCAATTCAAGTTGTAATTATTCCTATTTTTAAATCAGATGAAGATTTAGATAAAATTAAAAATTATTTAGAAAATATGATTCAAAATTTTAAAAATAATTCTATACGTTATCATTTAGATGATAGAAAAAAAATGTCTCCTGGATTTAAATTTAATGAGTGGGAAATGAAAGGCGTTCCATTACGAATTGAAATAGGTCCAAGAGATATGAAAGATAAAAAAATTTTTATTGCACGAAGAGATACGAGTGAAAAATTTTCATTAGATATAAATAATTCTTATGAACATATAAAATCATTACTTAAAGAAATTCAAAACAATTTATTTCAATCTGCATTAAAATTCAGAGAAGACAATACTTTTGAAGTAAAAGATTATGATGAATTTAAAAAGATTGTTAAAAAAGGTGGATTTATAAAATGTGGTTGGGATGGTAGTCAAGAAACAGAAGATAAAATTAAGAAAGAAACTAAGGCAACAATTAGATGTATACCTTTTGATAATAATATAGATGGTTTATTTTGTATTTATTCAGGTAAGCCAGCAAAATATAGTGTAATTTTTTCAAAAGCATATTAATGTATATAAGTTCAAATGCTGTTGTTTTAAGAACAATTCCTTTTAGTGATACTAGTCTTATTTGTCGATTATTTACTAAAGAAAAAGGTAAAATTTCAATTATGGCAAAAGGCGCAAGAAGAAAAAAAAATCCTTTGTCAAGCATTTTAGAATCTGGTAATATAATTAAATTACAATATTTATTTAAAGAAAATAGAGATATACAGATTCTTAAAGAGGCTTCTCTTGATTCTAATTTGCAAATTATTAGAAATAATCTAGATAAAATTTTAACATTGTATGCAATTGTAGATATAATGGATAAAACAACGCATCCTTTGAATGAATCACCTATTTTATTTAGATTGATAAAAAGAACATTGGAATCATTATCTTGTAAAAAAAATCAATCAAAAATTTTATATAATTTTTATTTATTACATTTAACTATTCAAAATGGATTTAGACCTAACTTAGATCATTGTTACAAATGTCATGATATATTAAAAAATTTTAATTTCTTATTGAATGGAGAGTTAATTTGTTCTAATTGTAATAATATCAAGTTAAATAAAAAAATTGATTTAGAATCTATATTTTTTATAAAAAAATTAATGGTGACAAATATTGAAAAATTAAATACTTTAGATATTAATAATATTAATTTTATTGCAATATCATTATTCCTTGAGGAATATATGCGATATCATATAGAAGGTATGTCTTCAGTAAAATCTACAACTATTTTGCATAAAGTAATTAGCTAATGGAACATACAGAACGTTTTGATATAAATGATTATGAATATAACAAAGACAGTACGCATGGAGTTTATATTATTCATGGATTTACAAGTACTACACATGAAATAAAAGATCTTGCTAAATATTTGGGCGGAAAAGGTTTTCATACTAAAGCAAAAAATTTGCCTGGACATGGAACAGATATTGAAGACTGTAATAATACAAAATATAGTGAATGGTTAGAGTTTGTAGAAAGAGATTTTGCTGAAATGTTATCTGAAAATGAAAACATGAGTATTATTGGTATTAGCATGGGGGGTGCTCTTGCACTTCATCTTGCTAGCATGTTTCCTATAAATAAAATTATTGTATGTGCTACAGTATTGCATTTTAAAGATCACAAAAAATTAACTTGGTTAAATCCAATAACAAAATATTTTTATAAATCAATACCAAAAAATAAAAGATTTGATAAAAAAATTCGTGATCAATTGAAATTTAATGGATATACTCATTATCCACTTGTAGCATTGAATGAATATTTTAAAATGGCAAAGATTATACGCAAAGAATTAAAGAAAGTTATTGCACCAATTTTAATTCTATATTCCAAAAAAGATTTAACCTCTCCTAAAGTGAATGTTGATATAGTTAATGATTCTATTCAATCAAAAAACAAAACTATTAAAGCTTATTTTAATTGTAGTCATGCTATGTTAGTTGAAAGCGATGATCAGCAATTAATTTTTTCAGATATTTATAATTTTTTAAATAAAATAGATAAATGAGATATCAAATACCAAATATATCAGGATTTAATTCATATGGAAATATGAGAACACCTGATGGTGTAAAATTTATATTATTAGCTAATGTAATTATATTTTTATTTATAGAGCTTTTTGGTTTGCAGTATTTAACCTTTAGTTTATTTGGACTTGTTCCAAAGTTAACTTTAACATCATATCAAATTTGGCAACCATTAACATATCTTTTTTTACATAGTGGTTTTTTTCATATTTTGATAAATATGTTAGTATTATGGATGTTTGGCAGAGAACTAGAATATAGATGGGGTAAAAGGAATTTTTTAATATATTATTTTATCACTGGTATTGGATCAGGTTTAGTAACAATGATTTTTAACCCCTTATCACTTACTCCAGTCGTTGGAGCAAGTGGGGCAATTTATGGGATTTTAACAGGATACACTTTATTATATCCTTCAAGGCAAGTATATATATATGGGATTTTCCCTGTTCAAATTAAATATATGATGATATTTTTAGGTATAACAGCATTTATAGCTTCTATAGCTAATAATAATTCTACAATTAGTCATTTGACGCATTTATCTGGAATGATAATTGGTTTTTTATATTTGAAGAAAAATTTAATAAAAAACTACATACCTAAAATTAAAATACATGATAATGATCTTAAATCATCTACTAAAAATAATTCTATGGATGAGATTGATATAATTTTAGAAAAATTAAAACAAAATGGTTGGGAAGGATTAACTGAAATAGAGAAAAATAGATTGTTCAGTGCAAGTAAATTTTATTCTAAAAATCAGTCTCCTAATTGATTTTCTAAGTTATTAAGGCCAGTCATATTTAATATTATTAAAGTATTTTCTTTAAAACATTTATGTTGAATAATAGTTGACTTGATAAAATAATAATATGTTGAGATGTATGTTATATGAAACCATAATTCTCGCGCTTGTTGAATTATAAATAAACCATGCATAATTACCATAGCTACAAATAGTAATGTTAGAGCCATAGTAGGTGGATATAGTTTCCTTTTAATTTTAATTGAATCTTTATGATAGGAATGATCAGTATTTGGATTTTCTTGAATATATTCTTTTATACTAACTCCAGTCCCAACAAAAAAGAACATAACTAAGGTTTGCGTTGCAATAAAAATCATGCTTATAAATAAATCAAGCTTTATTACACCAATATCAAAAAATTTAAAGCCAAAATAATGATTTAATCCAATAATATTTAAACCTATCCCAGATATAAAAATTAAAACATATGATAATATCATAAAAAACCACATACTCAAATTTAAAAAAAACCTATTATATTATATAAATATATTCATTAAAATTTTAATAAATTGGAGTTTTATATGTCAGATTGGGCATTAATTTTAGGTGTATCAAGTGGATTTGGAGCAGCAGCAGCAAAAGAATTATCCAAACAAAATATTAATATTTATGGAGTTCATCTAGATAGGAAAGCTGCTATGGATGATATAAACAAATTTAAAGAAGAGTTGCTAGCTAATAATGTTGAAGTGATTTTTAAAAATGCTAGTGCTACTGAAATGAGTGTAAGAAATGAAGTTATTTCTGATTTAGAAAACAAAAAAAATGTTAGAGTAAAAGTTTTTTTACATTCTTTAGCTTTTGGAGCTTTAAAACCAGTTTTTGATGATTCTTTAAAATCTAGTTTAAGTCAAAAACAAGTTGAGATGACATTAAATGTTATGGCGAGTAGTTTATTATATTGGTCACAAGAATTGTTTTATTCAAATTTAATTCAAAAAGGAAGTCAAATTTTTGCTATGACAAGTTCAGGAGGTCATAGACAATGGAGAGCTTATGGAGCAGTTTCAGCAGCTAAAGCAGCTTTGGAATCTTATTGTAGGCAGCTTGCAACTGAATTGGGACCATATAGTATAGCTTGCAATGCACTTCAAGCAGGTGTTACTGATACACCAGCTCTTAGAAAAATACCGGGTAATGATTTGATGATTGAAAATACTTTGAAAATTAATCCTTCAAAAAGACTAACTACACCGGAGGATTTATCAAAAGTGATAACAATGCTTGGTTTATCAGAACATACTTGGATGACAGGAAATACAATTAGAATAGATGGTGGTGAAGATATTGCTGGGTAAAATTATTTTTGTGATTTTAAATTATTAAGCAAATCCCAATTTTCTTGTGTTGGTAGTAATTGATATGCCTTATTAGCAAAATTATCTACTTGATCAATCCTACCTAATTGTAAATGTGCAATTGCAATATTGTAATAAGCCCTTGATAGCATTTCTGTTTCTTCATATGATAATTGACGTGGATCATTTGGTAGCATAAGTATAACTTGATTAAACTCTAAAATAGCTTTATCAAAAAGATTCCATTCATAGAATTGAATTCCTCGTTCCATAGATAGTTGGACATCACTTTTACAACCAACGAAAAACAAAACAGATAATATTATTAATATTTTTTTCATATAACGTCTTTTATGTGAATTAATTATAATTCGAATAATAGAATTTGTCATTTATAATATTATAAAAACAAGTTAAAACTATCATTCTATTTAACAATAGAAAATTTATTAAATTAAACTATTAAGAAAATAAACAATCAATGAATTTAACAACAGAGATATTAAAAAATTATAAAATATTTAAAGATATTAATGATGAAGATATTAATAATTTTTTAAAAATCATCAAAATTAGCAATGTTAATTCTAATACTATAATAGCAAAAGAAGGCAATATTGAAGATAGATTGATATTTTTATTAGAAGGTAAATGTAGTGTTTCAATGCCATTAACTTTGCAAAGTAAATTATTGCAAAATGATGATAGTGTTAAAGAGGTGTATAAAGCTTCAGCTGAAGATTATCCAGTTTTTGGAGAAGTTTTTTTGGGTGAAGGTAAGGAAAGAACAGCTAATATTCAAACTACAAGTAAAGCAATAATAGGAATTTTAGAAGCTAAAGATTTTTTTATGGTTTGTAATAATAACACAGGGTTAGGTTATAAATTAATGAAAAATATTGTGGATATGATGTGTGATAGATTTGAAAAAAATTCTAAAACAATTTTAAAATTATCTACAGCAATCAGTTTATTATTAGAAAAATAAGTAAATTCATATTCAAAAATTTGTTTATTAAATATTGAATATGAATTAGTGTAAATTTTTATTAAATAAAAATAATTAAAAGGGGTTTTATGAGTTTAAATGTTCATGGATATGGTGATGATTTAACAATTAATGGAATTAGAATTGGTGATTTAACACCTAAAGAACATGAGGATATAGAAAAGTCAAAAGGTGGTCAAAATTATTCACCTTTAAAAGATGTAATAGTATCACATGTTCAAGATTCTTCTACGCTTATATGTAGAAAACCCAATAAAAACGATATTAGTTCATATATAGAAGAAGAAATTTTAGATGGTTTGTGTTGCTATTCTGCTGTAAATCAAGGACAGCTAAATAAAACAATAGTTGATGCAGTTGTTGAACATCTAACCAAAGAAAAATTACCAACTGTACCAAGATCAATTAGACATAAATATATGAGTGCTTTTTTATTAGCAGTTACTTCATTAACAGGTATGGATAGAGTTGTACCTAAAGTTGCTGGTGTTGAATCTTGGGAGTTGACTTTTAAATTATGTAGGCGTTGGGGATATCAAGTAAAAAAAATTCCACAAAATAAAGCAATTATTCTAGGGGCAACTGGTAATTTCCATGGACGATCTGTTTCTGCTATTTCAATGTCTGATGACCCTGATGCGAGAAAAGATTTTGGTCCCTTTGTTCCAGGTATTGAATTAGTTCCATTTAATAATATAGAAGCTTTGAAACAAAAATTTGAAGAAAAAGGTGAATTAATTGCAGCATATTCAGTCGAACCTATTCAAGGTGAAGCTGGCGTTATTGTACCAGATGAAAATTATTGGAAAGAAGTGCGAGCTTTGTGCGACCAATATAATATTTTACTTGCTATGGATGAGGTACAAACAGGATTTGGTAGAACTGGTGAAAATTTTGCACATCAGTTATATGGAGTAAAGCCAGATTTAATGGGTTGTGGTAAGGCTGCTGGTGGCGGAATTTTGCCTGTATCATTTGTTGCAGGACGTGATGATGTAATTGGAACATTAACTCCAGGATCTGAAGGATCGACTTTTGGAGGTTATCCACTGGCATCTGTAGTTGCAGTTTATGCAATTAAAGTTCTTGTAGAACAAAAATTAGCTGAAAATGCACGAATTAGAGGTTCTCAATTATTACAACATTTTGATGACTTGAAAAGTGAATTCCCTGATAAGATTAAAGAAATTAGAGGTAAAGGTTTATTAACAGCATTTGAAATGCATAATGAGAAAAAATTAGATGGTCATATTGTTTCAATGGAATTAATGAATAAGGGTGTATATGCTAAAGAAACTCATCATTCAACAGTAAGAATTGCACCAGCATTAACAATTGAGTCATGGCAAATTGATGATCTTGCTGAGGCGATAAGAGATGTAGTAAAAAATTTATAGAAACCTTTATCAATTGAGTAATTATAATTAATAAAGCTAATTCATATGAAGTTTATTTTAATAATATGTATAAATATAATTATATCTCAAAATTTTTTATCAATTGAAGATTCAACTAAAACCAAATTAGATTATTATAATCAATTAATTTCTCAAGATTTTCAAAATAGCATAGAAAAAGCCAATATTTATCAAACGCTTGGAGAAATATTTTTATATGAAGAAAAATTAGATTCAGCCCAAAAATACTTCTCCTTATCAGAAAATTTATATAATGAACATTTTACAAATTCTAGAAATAGTTTAGTTCAATCATTAAAAAAGTTATCTAATGTATATTCATTAACAGGAGATTTTAACAAACTTCAAAAAATATCTAATCAAATAGATATATTAAATAGTACAAATGAATATTTGTATTATGATTCATTGTCGGTTATTTGGGATTCAACATTATGGATTCCTTTTTCCAATATAGATAGTTTAAATACAGATTCCACAAAATGGTTTATTAATAATAATAATTCATCTGAACAATCATTAGAATTGATGGAATTAACTTTTTCATATATAAAAAATGGTTTATACAGTGAAGCAATTAATAGTTTTTCCAATGCGTTATCTTTAGAATCAACAATATTAGATTCTGAATATTTTTTAGATTTTTATTATATTGAAGAGCAGTCATTAAATGAATTAATTAATGCATTAAATTTAAATCAGAAATTAGATAGTTTAAATATAGCTAATAATTTTTTTCTATCATTATGTTATAATCAATTGGGAAATATTGATTCATCTCTTTTTTATATGAAAAGATATAATGAAAAAAATAATTTGGATAATCTTAGTTTTTTAATGTTAGCTAATTATTATGAAAAAAAAGATGATTGGTTAAATTCATTAGAAAAATATCAAGAAGTAGTATGGAAAGATAAAAATAATATAATAGCTCGTAATGGTGTTGCTTATTCATTATATAATTTGAATAATTTTAATAGTGCTATTGCTGGATATAATAATATTTTATCAATGGATCCTTATCATTATGAATCTTTTTATTATTTAGGGAAAATAAATATTATACTAGAAAATTATGATAAAGCTATACCTCATTTAACCCAAGCTTTAATGCTGAACCCAGATAATCCGGATATATATTATAATTTAGGGGTTGCTTATAAAAATACTAATCGTATGGTACAAGCAATGGATGCATTTAATAGAACAGTTAAATTAAAACCTGATTTTGGATATGCATATTATAATTTAGGTTTAATTTACGAGAATATTTTAAATATTGAAAAATCTATCAAATTTTATAAGTTAGCTAAAAAGCATTCGACTGATATTTTTGATATTAATTATAGACTTGGGATGTTATTATATAAAAGTGAAAATTATTATGAATCTATGGAACCATTAAGAGAATATATAATTTTTAATCCAGATTCTACTGATGTGTTAATTGCCTTGGGAGAGATATTTATGAAAGAAATGAGGTTCCAAGAGTCAATTGATACTTATAAACGATTAATTAATTTGTATCCAGATAATTTAGAATATTATAAAAAGTTAGCAGACTCATTTTGGAGTATAGGTAATAATGAAGAAGCTTTTTATTATTATGAAAAAATATTAGAGTATGATGATGAAGATATAGAAATATATAATAACCTTGGGTTCATTGCCTTTGATTTAAAAAATTACAATTCAGCAATATATTATATAAATGAAGCTATTAAATGTGGTAGTAATAATGTTGATGCAATTTATAAGTTAGCAATCTCATATGGAAGCATAGGTTCGTATATGCAAGCATTGATAGCATTAGAATCTGTATCAAGTTTTGCAACAAATAATAAAGAAGTTAGTTATCAAAAAGGTATAGCATATTATGAGTTAGAATTATATAATTATGCTATAGAAAATTTTATTCAATATGCTTTAGAAAACACTCAAGATCCAATGGTGTATTTTCTTATTGGAAAATCATTTATGAAAATTGATGATTATGTTAGTGCTATTGGTTCATTTGAAAAATCATTAAGTATTAATTCTCAAAATTATCGTATTCATGCTTTAATTGGACAATGTCATTTCAATCTTTATAATTATGAAGATTCTGCAAAATCATATAGAAAAGCTTTAAAAATCAATCCAGATGATCCGCAAAGTCATTATGGATTAGGGTTGTGCTATTTTCACTTAGACAAGAGAAGATCAATGAAAAAAGAACTAAATATTTTAAAAATGTTAGATCCTATTTTATTTGATTCATTATCGTTATATTTGGAAAATTCATCTAACTAAATATTTTAGTTACATCTTGTATAATATTTATATATCATAAATAAAATTAATATTTATATATTATTTGATTAAAATATTTTACCGAAAATGTATAAAAAATTTATTCTAATCTCATTTATTTTAATTAATAGTTTTTTATTTAGTAAATCTATAGAATATGTTAATGAAAAAATTATTGTAAAAATTGAAAAAAACTATTCTTTTGATGATATAAATAATCAGCTAATGCAAATTAGTTTTAATTTGGATAAAAAATTATCTAATCATTTAAATATATGGTTAGTTTCATATGATTTATCTATTTATTTAAATATTGATGATGCTATTCAAAAATTAGAGTTTTTCCCTTTTATTATTTATGCACAAAAAGATCATAAAATTACTGAAAGATTAATTCCTAATGATACAGAGTTTGAAAATATGTGGCATTTACATAATACAGGTCAAAATGCGGGATCAATTGATGCTGATATAGATGCCCCTGAAGCATGGGATATTTTAACTGGAAATAGTGATGATGATATTGTAATTGGTATAGTGGATAGTGGATTTGATTTGACTCATCAAGATTTAGTTGATAATATATGGGTAAATTTAAATGAGATCCCTGGTAATGGAATCGATGATGATGAAAATGGATATATTGATGATGTTAATGGTTGGGATGCATATGAAAATGATGGAGATATTCCTTTAACATCACATGGTACTAAAGTCTTAGGTATGATTGGTGCTAAAGGAAATAATAATTTAGATGTTGTTGGAGTAAATTGGGATATAAGTTTAATGCCAATTGCTGGTTCATCAAGTTCAACTTCAACAGTAATTTCAGCATATAGTTATGCTTTAGATAATAAATTATTATGGAATGACACTGATGGTGTTTTAGGAGCCAATGTAGTAGCAATTAATTCTAGTTTTGGTATTAATTATGCAAATTGTAATGATGGCTCATATCCAGTATGGAATGATATGTATAATACTTTAGGTGAAGCAGGTATTTTAAGTATTGCTGCAACTATGAATATAAATGCTAATGTAGATGAATTTGGAGATGTCCCAACTGGATGTAGTAGTGATTATATTATTTCAGTAACTAATACTGATAGAAATGATGCAAAATTCATTAGTGCTGCGTATGGACTAACATCAATTGATCTGGGTGCACCAGGTACAAGTGTATGCTCTACAAGACCAAATAATTTAATTTCTTGTTCTTTAACCGGTACATCTTATTCTGCTCCAATAGTTTCAGGTACTGTTGGTATGGTTCATGCAGCAGCATCTAATATTCTTAAGGGAGAATATATAAATAATCCTTCAGAAACTTCAATCATCATAAAAAATATAATATTAAATACAGTTGATTATCTTACATCTATGGATACTATAACAGTATCAGGAGGTCGTTTGAATTTATATAATGCTGTATATGCTGCAAGTTTATATGATGGTTTATGTAGTATCCCAGGTGATTTTAATAGTGATACAAATATTAATATACAAGATGTAATATTAATTGTAAATTGTATATTATCATATTGTTCAATTGACGAAAATTCCTGTATGGATTTAAATCAGGATATAGGGATTGATATTTTTGATATAGTTTTATTAGTTTCAATGATAATATGAGTTTAAGGAGAAAAAAATGAAAGTAAATTTATATTTTATATTTTTAATTACGTTAGGATTTTCAAAATTAAGTAATGAAGCTAAAATTTATAATGTTGAAAAACAATTTAATCAACTAACCAATAAGAATTGGTATTATAAATGGAATGATAATGGAACACCACATAGAATTTTTGGTAATTACATTCCCTACAATTTCAATGCACAAGACCCTAATATTTCTGAATTTAAAGCAAGAAGTTTCATTGATAATAATAATTTTTTATTTAATGTAAAAAATAATGATTTAGAGTTATGGGTTAATGATATGAAAGGTAATATTAGATATTTAATTTTTAATCAAAATTATCAAGGGATACCTGTTTGGAATGCAAGAATTGATTTTAGATATAGATTAAATGGAGACTTAGTATTATTGGGAAATGATTCATTTAATGATATTAATATAAATACAAATCCTACAATATCTATGATAAATGCTACAGAATTAGCTAAAAATCATGTTGGATATAGTGAGTTAAAAGGTGATTATATGATTGAAGAATCTGAGCAATATATTTGGGTTAATCAATCAAAAAAATCTACATATCACTTGACTTGGTTAGTAGAATTATATGTTAATGAAGTTAATCCCCATAAAAATGAATTACCAGTTCATAGATGGAAAGTTTTTGTTGATGCAAATTCTGGGGAAATTTTACATAAATTTGATTTAGTACAAACTGCAGTTGTATCTGGATATGTTACTGGTGGAGTTAAAGACCAACCATATGGAACAGAATCAAATAGACCTTTAGAACATGTTGAAGTTCAAATTTCAGGAGTTGGCTCTACATACACAGATGAAGATGGGTATTATTCAATAGAAATAGGAAATTCTAATAGAACAGCAAATGTAAGATTGCAGGGTTCTTATATAAATACTAATAATTCTAGTGGTAATGATGCTGTTATAACGAGAACTGTAAGTCCTGGAACTACAGAAGATTTTGTATTTACTAATGTTAATTCTATTCCAAGCGAAAGAGATACGTATTATCATGCAAATTTAATTCATGATTGGCAAAAAGCATTAGATCCATCATTTACTGGGGCAGATTATCAAATGCCAGCAAATGTAAATATTAATGACAATTGTAATGCATATTGGGATGGTAACAGTATAAATATGTACTCAGCTGGAGGAGGATGTCCAGCAACAGGAGAAATGGCTGATGTAGTATATCATGAGTATGGGCATGGTTTACAGCAATTTATTTATAGTCCATATTCTTCACCATTTGATTCTGGTATGGGAGAAGGATGTGCTGATTATTGGGCTATGACATTAACTAACTCACCTTGTTTAGGTTTAGGTTTTTTTGGTGATGGAAGTTGTTTGCGTGATGGAGAAAATACAAGGCAATATCCTGCAAATGAATGTGGTGGAAGTGTACATTGCTTAGGTGAAGTAACAATGGGTTCAATGTGGAAAACAAGAGAAAATCTTATTGCAATTTTAGGTTATGAAGAGGGTGTTGAGCGTGCAGATGATTTATTTTATTTTGCACAAACTGCCCGTCCAAATAATGTCCCAGATTTTTTAACGGAGATTTTAATAGTTGATGATAATGATGGCTCAATTGACAATGGTACGCCATATTATGTTAGTATATGTGATGCTTTTGAATTACATAATGTAGAATGTCCAATAAGTGGTCCATTAGCAGAATTAGAGTTTTTACCAAATGAAATGAGTTTTGAGCTATACCAGAATGAAGTTATACAAGATAATATAACTATTGTTAACGTTGGTCAACCAGGATCAATTTTAAATTTTTCTGTAGGAATCTCACCATTTGAAACACCTGTAGGAGGACCTAATTATAATGGAACTTTTTGGGCAGATTCAGATAATGAATCTAGCTTGTCATATGATTGGATAGATATATCAGATATTGGTACAGAGTATTCATTTTTAAATAATGATGATGCCGGTTCAACTATTGATATTGGTTTTGATTTTGAGTTTTATGGACAAGAATATTCACAATGTATAATAAACCCAAATGGATGGGTAGGGTTTGGTAGTGATAATGATGGATGGGAAAATTTGCAGATTCCATCTAGCTCAGCTCCCTCTCCTGCGATATTTGGATTTTGGGATGATTTAAACCCAGTTAATGAAAACTGTAATGAATATTGTTCCGGAAATGTTTATTATCATTCGAATAATGAAAGAATGGTTATTTGGTTTAATGAGGTAGCGCATTGGTGGACAAATTTTGAGAATAGTTTTTATGATTTTCAGATTGTGTTGTATGCAAGTGGTGAAGTACGTATTAATTATAATACAATGACTGGTAATTATGAAAGTGGTACAGTTGG
>CAYTPF010000007.1:0-19908 GCA_964439775.1 uncultured bacterium
TGTGACGCAGTGGCGCGGTATACACGAGGTCAGTCGCCAGCCGATCCCCCCACTCGTTCAAGCGTAACTGGTCCAGAAGTGCGGCCTCCTCATACAAGAAAGTCACAACGGCACTGTACTCAGCTGAACCAACGGGCACGTAAGATCCCTGACTGATATCTAGGCTCTTTTCTTCAGCATGCTGCATAAGAGACTCCTATTTTTATTGATATGGAGAAGGTTATTCCGCGTTCATCAATTCGTTCCAGTACAACCACCAATGCCACTGGGTGTCGTCTTTGGTGAAACCTTCGTTCACAATGCCCGGCCCTGGCCAGCCTTCCGGGGCGCCTGTTTCAAACATCGCTTGATACTTCAGCGTCATATGCTTGCCCATTGCACCTTTCGCGGCGAGCGTCATGTGCGGCCAGGTGTCAGAGTCGTCTTGCTCTACCATGCCGGAAGTGCCAAACAGCTGAATTGTCTGTTTCAACATTTTTTCCCGCAGCTCTGTCGGTGCATCCTTCTCGGCAAAAATCCAGTTGCAGAATTCAAGCTTATTTGGTCCGCGCGGAATGTAGGTATGCATCGTCATGGATCCCACTACAGAACCATCAGGCTGTGGGATGTAGACGAAACCGAACAGAATGTTAGGGAACATACCGCCGACCTGGGGTGGCATAGAGGTCAGAACCTTCAACTGATCTTCGGACAAATTGTTGGCAAGCTGATCAATCATATCCTGAGTCATGCCTGCCGGAGGCAGCGCTTTGAGCTTCTCCTGAACACTAAGCTCATCCGGATTTAGACCCGTTAGACGGCGGATCTTGCGAGCGAGATCAATACAACGCAATGCGTGACCATGGGGCGAACTTACTTCGACCCCGATCATTTCCGGGCTCAGGTCTGCGCCCTCACCCTCATCCTCACCCTTCTTTGAGTAGTTACCTACCTCACCCAGCCAACGATGCAATGTCAGCGTATGAAAACCATCTGCCGCTGACTGCTCGCCTGCGGTCTTCCAGTTTGCATTGACAATGAACCGTTGCGGTGGCCCGAGCACCTCCATGCCTTTGTCGCTTCTCAGGAAGAGCATGTCGTAATACCACTTGGCATCACCAAGAAACTCCTCAAAAGAAGGGCCCTCGATGTTCCAAGTAGCAAATATCAAGCCGCCGTACAGAACCGAACGCGCCTTTTTCAGACCTAGTTCAGACTTCTCAAGTAGCTTCCCGTGCATGCACTCACGCTCTACTGGTGAGCCGACAAAGTCGCCATTGGTACGGAAGGCCCAGCCGTGATAAATGCACTTGTGGATTTGGGTATTACCGCAGTCGGTCAGAGCTACACGCATGCCACGGTGGGGGCAAACGTTCAACGTCACGTGAACCTCACCAGCCTTGTCACGCGCAACGATAACTGAGTCGGATCCCATATCTCGAACGATAAAGTCACCAGAGTTAGGAATCTCGGATTCGTGGCCCAGCATGACCCACGTCTTGCCGAAGATCTTCTCCATCTCCAGCTCATAGATCTCTGGATCGGACAGTACGCGCATCTGAACTTCACGCGTATCAGGATAAATCAGGTCGGATATCTTAGTGCCATCAGAAAGCACTGCGCTTGTTTTTGTTAGCATGCTCGCCTCCAGGGTATTTGAAATGATGCCGGCCGCAGTCGGGAAAAATATAAACAAATTTTTGATAAATGTACATAAAATGTAAGGACAATTATGTATCTCGGGGTTTCAGCCACTCCCATACGCCCTGAGTGATCACTTTTGTCCGACCTGTGTACGTAATACACCAATACCGTCCACCTCAAGCTCCACCACATCCCCTCGCTTGAGATAGCGCAGCTGTTCCAAACCACAACCATTACCCACAGTCCCTGACCCCAGGAATTCCCCTGGATACAAGGTTTCCGACTGCGACACATGAGCAATTACATCTTCGAACTGCCAGCGCATATCTCTCGTGTTACCTCGCCCCCACTCCTCGCCATTCACCCTGGCAATCATATTCAGATCGTAGGGATCACCAAGCTCATCGGCCGTCACCAGGCACGGCCCCATCACATTCGCAGTATCGAAATCCTTGCCCTTCGCCGGCCCCAACATCCCGCCCATCTCGCGACCCTGGGCGTCGCGCGCGCTGAGGTCGTTAAAAATGGTGTAACCGAAGATGAAGCTCCGCGCCTGATCACGCGTTATATCTTTGCCTCGCTTGCCCATGTAGCAACCGAACTCCAGCTCAAAATCCAAAAGCTTGCTGTACGATGGCCACTGAAACTCATCGTCCATACCCGCTACCGCGAAGCGGTTGCACTTGTAGTAAATGGGTTGACGGTTGAAGGTTTTAAGGACGGAGTCATCTGCGCTGGTATCCATCTCACGCAGTGCCGCTTCCGGGTCAGCTGCCCGCATCGCACGACCCTTTCTGGCAGCGGCAAAACACTGCTGCAGGTGCAGCTCAAAGCAGGAAAAGTCGCGCATCTGGGGAGGGGGCTGGATTGGCGCTCGCAGACGTACTTGATCCCGCGCAACAACCGCAGAAGCAGGCGCTTTAGCCACTACACTGCGTGCCAACTCAAGGCCGGCCTCACCCGACTCCGCCAAACTCAAGACACTCTGCAACGCTGGCGAGGCACCACCTTTGCATTCACGATGCGCCGCTTGAAGATCAAGTACCACCTGATCGCTGTCGAGCAATGCACCTGGCAGTTCCAGGCCCTCACTATTCACGAAGGTAACCAATCTCATGGTAGCTTTCCTTTTATTGTTGTCTGGAAACTAGACCTTGCCGGTCACAGGGAGGCAGGCACCGGTAATGACTGCCGCTTGATCCGAAAGGAGAAACCCAATAACTGCAGCTAGAGAACTTGGAGCTACCCAACTTGAGAAATCCTCATCAGGCATATCAGCTCTATTAGCGGGGGTATCAATAATGCTCGGCATAACCGCGTTCACCGTAACGCTACGCGCCTTCAACTCTTCAGCTAGAGACTCGGTGAATCGAGACACACCAGCCTTGGCAGCAGCGTATGCTGAAACCCCCAAACCTGCCTTACCGGCAGCGACCGCACTGATGCTGACCACCCGACCATCAGCCGATGTAAGCAAGTGGGGAAGCGCTGCGTGCGTCGCAGTAACGGTCGTTCGGACGTTCATCTGATACATCCGATCCCAGGTTTCCAGAGCACCGGTTTCAAAGGGTTCCCAAGCAAAACCACCAGCGACGTTGACCAGCGAGTCTATTTGGCCAAACGCACTCGACACCTGGGCCATAGCATCCCCCGCGGACACCGGGTCGGTCAGGTCTACACCTCCCAGCGGAAGAAAGTCTTCACTCGCCTGGACATCTACAGGGACAGCGCTCAAGTCTAAGGCAGCCACTCGGGCACCCTGCTCTAGAAGGTAGACTGCAAGAGCCCTGCCCAAGATGCCGAACCCCCCGGTAACCACGACCGAGCGGCCTTTTAATAGGTGCGCCATGCTCCAGCTCTCCTCTTATTAATTGTTATTGGTGGCCTAATTGGCGGCCATCTAGAAAATTAGAACACTTTTTTTATATATGTACAAATGATACGCTTCGCTACATCGCCGTAATTACTCAGGAACCAACCGAGATGCACAGGAAGCTGCCCGCACTGACCGCAGACAATCGCGCTTTCTGGCAAGGAGGGGAGCAGGACCGCCTGTTTATGCATTGGTGCGAAGACTGCACCAGCTACTTTCACCCTCCCGGGCCTGTCTGTCCAAAATGCGCAAGCCTTTCAGTCCGCCCTAAAGAAGTGTCCGGGAAGGCGACAGTCGTAAGTTTTACGATCAATTACCAACCCTGGACTCCAAACCTAGCCGCGCCCTTTGCGATAGCGATTGTCGAACTGCCCGAACAGCCCGGGCTGCGTTTTCTCAGCAACGTTGAAGAACCTGTTGAGCAGATTTATATCGGCATGCCGCTGAGAGTTGTTTTCGAGCAGCAAGATGATGTGTGGATTCCGCTCTTTATTAAGGACTAAGTATGTCGACCAGACTCTATGAGAAAGAGGTCGCGATCACCGGGATCGGCCAATCGGAGGTGGGGCGCCCTTCCCAACTGTCGGGAATGCGCCTGACAGTGGATGCTTGCCTGCAGGCCATAGCTGATGCAGGCCTTGAGCGGGGCGATATCGACGGTATCGCCTGCTGGCCGGGTGACAACAACAATGGCGACAGCTTCTCACCCGTCGGCCCCATCGCCCTAAAGAACGCGTTAGGCTTGGAAGTAAACTGGTTTGGTGGCGGCTACGAAGGGCCCGGACCACTTGCCGGCGTCATCAACGGGGCGATGGCCATTACGAGCGGCCTTTGCAAACACGTGTTGGTATTTCGAACCATCACCGAGTCATCCTCGCGCCTCATAAATAAACAGGCTTCGGCGCTCACCAACAAGACTGCTGGTCGCGACAGCAGCTTTGCCTGGCAGTGGTATACCCCCTTCAACGTCCTATCTGCAGTGAACTTGATGGCGATATATGCCCAGCGCCATTTCCATGAGTACGGAACTAAGCCGGAGCAGCTTGCACAGATAGCATTGACCTGTCGCAAGCATGCGCAGCTGAATCCAAAAGCGGTTTATCGCTCGCCCATGAGCATGGACGACTACATGCAATCAAGGATGATTTCATCGCCCTTACGCATGTTTGACTGCGACGTACACTGTGACGCTTCCACTGCAATTATTCTGTCTCACAAGGACGCTGCCCGGGATACAAAAACCCCTCCCATTCGTATCGAGGCAATAGGTGCCGCGCTGCACCAGCCTTGGTCATGGGACCAAATATCACTCACTGAGGGCGCAGCATTCGATGTGAGTAAAATGATGTGGAGCCGCACAGACCTAAAACCCAAGGACGTGAAGTCTGCACAGCTTTATGACGGCTTCTCCATTTTGACCATGATCTGGCTTGAAGCTCTTGGACTATGCCCACGAGGAGAAAGTGGTAACTTCATCGAGGGGGGGCAACGGATTTCGCTGACCGGCCAGCTGCCGCTCAATACTAACGGCGGCCAACTCTCAGGAGGGCGTACCCACGGGCTCGGCTACTTGCATGAGGCCTGTCTGCAATTATGGGGAAAGGCGGGAGAGCGACAGATTGCAGACCATCAGGTCGCAGTCACTGCCGCCGGCGGTGGCCCGCTCGGTGGCAGCCTACTGCTGGTAAAAGAGTGACTCATGAAAGCCTAGAAAAGGACAGACTCCAGTTCACTACACAGGCCTCCCAACATGCTGCCAAGTTCGGCAATACCGGCCTCATCACGCTGCCCACGGAACATCACCGCCGAAACAGTAAACTCGATACTATTACTCGGCGAAAATACTGGAGCTGCGACTGCAAGGATACCTATAGAGAAATAGCCATCATCCAGCGCCCAGCCGCGTTGCGAGGCATCGCTGACCTGCTTTTTGTAATCGTCGTAAGACAACGGAGCTCCCCAGCGAATTTTCTCGAAAATTTCCCGCGAGCTCTCGGACTCCAGATCTAGCTGCGAGGCGAAAAGTCTTCCGCTCGCCCCCATCATTATGGGCAGGCGCTGCCCCTCACTCATATCGATTCGCACGTCCGTCGGGCAGGCCGCGGAGCTGACAATAACGATGCGATCATTACCGATACGTCGCCAGAGCGTTACCGTTACGCGGACCTTGGCAGCAAAGCTTTCAAGCAACGGCTTGGCCAACTGAATCTTCTGACCTTGAGTAACAAACTGCTCCACGAGCCTAGCCAAACCCAGCCCAGCAGAATATCGCTTGGACATAGCATTGAACTCAACCATATCTTCCGCCGCCAGCGTGCGCAGAATATTGAAACAGGTGCTTGGGTTGATATCCAGCTGCCGCGCAATGTCCACTGCGCGCTCAGGCCTACCCGCCTGACTCAAGAGCCGCAATATACGTATGGCATTAACAACGGGTTTAACGGTTACCGGGGCATTTCCATGAGCGACGTCTGCTGGCATCTGATCATATTTCCTGAGCTAACTAAATTATGGGCCGCACTCTATGCGGCCCAATAATTTATTCTATATCAAGAATATGTTTTTTGAATACGCCTTTAACTGGAAAACTTTGCCCAGAATCAAGCCAAGTCACTTATCCGAAGTGTCCTGCGCACTCTGGGAGATATAGCGCCGGGTCGACACCACTCCCGGATCAATATAACCGCTCAGCCCGAGCTCAATCTGCCTATCTGCCTGCGTCACTCGTTCGCGTTGACGAAGATAGTCCAACCAGGATTCGACAATGAAACGCTCCACATAGCGATCCGGATCAGCCAAGTCGCGATACAGGCGCCAGTTTCTGGCACCGTTACGGCGGCGTGACTTACCAACCGCGTAGGCGATACGGAGGAAGTCAGCACGCATCGAAGGGACCGCACGGTAGACAGTCTCTACTGAAACCGGACCATCCGAATGCGCCACCGCGGTTGCGACCATCACCTTGTCCGCCTGCGCAATGACTCGATAGTCTGCTTCACTGCCCAACACGAAGACACCCCGTCGGGTTACCCACAGCCCTGCTAGCATCGCGACGGAGGAAACCAGTAGGCTCATCTGCAGGCCGGCAACCTCCGCGACAACACCCCACAAGAAGCCGCCAAGTGCCATCGCCCCCATATACATCAACAGGTAAACGGAGGCCACCCGCGCGCGCACCCAATCGGCAGCACAAGTCTGGACGATCGTTGAGGCTGTAGCATTCACTGCCATCCAGGCCATACCTGCCGCCACCAAAACTGGCCATACCGCCCAAACCGATTCCAGCAGTGCTGCTCCAGCCGTAGCTAACGCAAAAAACGCCACCCCGCCAGCTATCAGTTTACGCAGCGTAAAGTCACGATAAAGCCGCGGCAAATTGAGCGCAGCCAAAACAGCGCCCAAACCCAACGCGCCCATCAACAAGCCGTATCCATCGGCCGCCATTGAGAGGCGCTCCTTCGCTATTAACGGCAAGAGAGCCCAAAGCGAACTAGCACAACTGGTGAATACGAATACCTGGGTGAGCGAGCTGGTCAACTCTCGCGAGTGGCGTATATATCGCAGGCCACTGCGCATTCCGCCGAACAAGGTCTCCGGAGGCAAGGTGACAACCGGTTGCTGCTCCTGCCAGCGCAGCAAAAAGAGCGTAACACCGAAGAAACACAAGGCAATAACGAAAAACACAGCCGACTGCCCAACCGCCGCAATCAACAGCCCTGCAATCGCAGGCCCTACCGCCCTGGCCACATTGGTTGACACCGCATTCAAGGCGACCGCAGAGGGAACCACATCGCGGGGAATCAGGGTTAAAGTTGCAGCCATCCAAGCCGGCATATTAAGGGCGCTGCCAATGCCGAGCAGAAAGGTCAAACCAAGTAGCGCCCAAGGCGTCAAATACCCTGACACCATAAGAGCAAATAGACTGAAAGCCGCAAATAGCATCAATGACTGAGTAAAAAGGAGCCATCGACGCCGATCAACAAGATCTGCAATCACCCCTCCTGGCAAGCCGCACAAAAAAACCGGTAAGGTAATTGCGGTCTGCACTAGAGAGACCATCCAGGCGCTATCCGATAAGCCCGCCATGATCCAGGCAGCCCCCACCGTCTGCATCCAGATTGCGAGATTGGTTACCGCCCCTGCAGTCCAGAAGGGCCGAAACCTTGCTAGCGTCAGCGGATACCAGGGAGACTTCCGATTGATCAAACCACCCCCTCAGGACGCAGCACGACATTTACAAACACGCGATTTTTTTCACCCACGATCTGAGGGGAACCCCAAGCGACCCCGACGCCTGGACGCCGCTAATTGCCTGCGTGGACCGACCTGGTTTATTAGCGTGCCTATACCCTGAATCGTTGCCTCGATTCGGTCTCCCGGTTGAAGAAAAATACCCGACTCCAGACCTACCCCATGGGTAGAGCCGGTAAAAACAACATCTCCCGCACGCAGCTTCACACGGGCATCCAGGTAGTTCAGAATCTCGGCCAGGGAAAAGATCATCTCTCTTGTGTTGTCCTGCTGCCGGACTTCACCATTTACTGAGAGCTGCATGTCCAGTTCCGGCTGCCTATCCCCACCAGCCTCGGCTCTCAAGGTTAACCAGGGTCCGAGAGGTGTTGTCTGATCCAGCGCTTTTTGAGTAAAAAGATCTAGTCTCCCCAGCGCCCTGCCAGCGTCTCGCGCACTCACATCATTGCCAATGGTGTAACCCAATAGACATGACACCGCGTTTGCTTCATCCTCAAGCGGTCTACCCACTACCGCGACCAGTTCTATTTCGTAGTCAAGCTCTTGTGTCACCGCGGGATAAAGAATTTCACCCAGATGCGGGACCAGTGCGGACTCGGGTTTGATATAAGACAGCGGATGAGTTGGCTCAGAGCTACCAAGTCGCTCAAGATGCGTCCGGTAATTCAGGCCTACGCCAAAAACGCGAGCTCCTGATTCAGCAGGCGCCAAAAGCGTATAGCGTCCTGGTTGAACAGGCATCTCATCCACCGCGGGCGCTCTGGCTTGGCACCGCGTCAGCTTCTCAGCCCACTCGGTAAAACATCCAAGTATCCACCAAGCCTGTCCTGTCTCAAGGTCGAGTGAGGCCCAGCCGGTACGCCCGTACAGGTCTTGAATACGAGCGAGATGCAAGCGGCTTAGCCTTTCTTCTTGCTAAAAGCCGGATCACGAACCTCTTCAGGTGTTTTGACACTTGGCCCAAGTATCGGGCCTACAATTTCATGCCCCCAAACACTCATCACCTCAGGATTTAGCTCAAAGCCATCATCGTGCCACGGCTCAATCTCGCCTATGCACTCAAAAGCAAAACCTGAGGGCGTGAAGTGGTAGAAAGATACATGGGGATCTTGCGCATGTTGCCCCAGCGTCATCATCATTGGCAGCTCACGCTTTTTGACGAGATCGTAGGTTTCACCTACATCCCTGATACTGCTTACGAATAAACCAATGTGCTGTATTCCCATACGGCCCGGCGCGTGACCATACGCAATGTCATGGCTGGTGTAAGTGTTCAGTTTGGAGCGGAAAAAGCCCGTGCGCCCCTTACCTGCGCCAGATCCGTACCAATGAAAGCCCATGATATTGATAAGAAAGTGCTCCAACTCATCAGAGTACTCAGGGGCCATTAACACGACATGACCCAACCCCCGATGGTTGGCGAGGAATCCACCATGTCGCCGACCAGGCACAAAGGAGTCCGGCGTCCACTTTTGTCCATAGAATAATTCGTGCTGAAACCCGACTGGATCAAAAAATCGAATTAACTCTTTGACGCCGCGCATTTCACACAGCGCCTGATCGCCAACTTCAAAATCGACCCCTTCCTCACGGAAACGCGCCAAGGCTTGCTTGTACTCCATACGACCTTTCGCTTCCCAGCCGATATAGGCCAGACGGTCCACATCACCTGGGTGAAAGGCAAAGCGATGACGCCGGTCATCTATACGGAAATAAACCGAATCGGGATCGCCATCAGGATTTTTGCTCATCCCGAACCCCATCACTGACGGACCATAGTCACGCCATGCATCCAAGTCCGTAGCTTCAAAGCCCAGATAGCCAATGCCAATAATATCCATGCTCTTTACCTCATGTTTTGTGTCGGCAGCGATCGTAATGGTTATCGCATAGCGCGATTGACTGATCAGATTGCCAGCAAACCACCGTCAATAACGATATCTGACCCGGTGATGAAGGATGCTTCTTCCGAGGCAATAAACAGAGCCATTGCGACAACCTCTTCCGGCTCACCAGGGCGATCCATCAGCACACCATCAAGCAGTGCGGCTCTGGCCTGAGGGTTTTCCATGAAAGCCGCCGTTCCCGGGGTGGCAATAAATCCAGGGCTGAGACAGACGGCTCGAATCCCCAAGGGCGCACCTTCCACAGCGATCTGACGAGTGAAAGACACCACTGCACCCTTAGCCGCAGAATGGGCGGAGATACCCGCCACTTTAGATCCTCCCCAGGCCGCGGTTGAAGACACGTTGATAATCACGCCTTTCTGCTTGGCCAAGTGGTTCCATGCATACTTGGTTGCATAGAAAATAAGGTCGACCTCGTTGCGGATGGTGAAATGCCAGTCTTCTATACTCATGTCCTGCACTGGAGCGAAACGCGCTGCCGAAGCGTTGTTGTATAGGACGTCGATCTTGCCGTGAGCGGCAACCGCACTTTCCACCCAACCGCGCACTTGCTCGTGGTCGCCCAGATCGATTGGCGCACTGCCATGCAGTGAATAGCCCTCCGCTTCCATCAATTGAGCGGTCTTGGCGTGCTCCTCACTGTTTGTGTCACAACCGACGACGATAGCGCCTTCACGTGCAAACCTCAGCGCAGCTACCCGGCCCTGCCCGCCGCCAGTACCGCTGATCAATACGACCTTACCTTCGAAGCGTTTCATAATGCTTGACTCCATGGTATTCAGGTGAGCGGTTGTTAGCTCTGGATTTCTTCCAACCAGATTGCCTCGGCAGGACAAGCTTCTGCGCCTTCTCGGGCCGCCTCTTCCAACTCCGGCGGGACTTTGTCGTCGTCGAAGTAAACCAACCCATCACCGTCCAATTTGTATACTTCCGGGCAAATGGAAGCACACAAACCATAGCCACAGCAGCGGCCACGATCCGCTACAGCGCGAAAAATAACCTTATCTGAACTCATATTTTTTCCTCTTGTCAGGCTCAGCGAAGACAAATAATGAACAAATTTTTCTCTTTTGTAAATTTTTGAGTTTTACCATTAGTAAAAAAGCCTAAAATATCGCTTAACCTTCGCAAAATAATTAAAATTAATCCTTTATTTTCAGATAGATACAGTCAACCCCGTTGAATAGCCGAACCATGAAATTAATGTGCAACTTTTACCGCGCACTCACTACCCAGACCAAACAACTGGTTTTTTCGGCCTTCAGGTTCTGAAGTGCCTCACTGATAGAGCAAGTTCTTCTGCGATCACACGCAGCGAAGCAACAGAAGCGGAGACCTGGTGCGAAATCTGGTCCCCCTCCTCAGCCATCTTCGCGATACGCTCAATACCCAGGGAAATGTCCTTGCTACCCTCATTCTGGACCTGCACCGCAGCGGCAATCTCACTGACGCCGGTGCTCGAGGCACCCACCAGTCGCGTGGCTTCCAGCAGCACCTTTTCCAGCTCTTCTAGTAACTCCTGACTGCTATCAAGGGCAGAAGCACCCTCGCCCAGAACCACACTAACGCTGGCAGACTGCCCTTCCAGTGCCCCCGTCAGCTCATTAATCGAGTTGGCCGCGACCGCAGAGCGCTGGGCTAGATTCCTTACTTCATCGGCCACCACGCTGAATCCACGACCGCTCTCCCCTGCACGCGCCGCCTCTATCGCCGCATTGAGCGCCAGCAAATTCGTTTGTGCCGAAAGCTCCTTGACCCGGTTGATACTGTCAGTAATGGCGGTGGTGCTGGCGACAAAGTCCCCTACCGAGGCCGTAATCGCATGGAATGCTTGCCTGACTCGCAGAATCTCATCAAGCAACCGATTGAGTGCGGACCGCCCCTCTTCCGCACCTTTCAAACTATCCGCTGCTGAATTGCGCAAACCTTCCGCGTGGGAGGAAATAGATTCGATGCCCTGGCTCATCTGCTCGACGGTGGAGGATGCTTGAACGGCGGCACTGGCCTGTTCATTCGCACCAACGGCGACATGGTTGGAAGTAACCACCAACTCCTCTGCCGAGGCTCCCACAGAGTCGGCAACACGCTTAACCTGCTCTACAGCCGTCTGCAAACTGGTAATCAGCGCATTGAAAGCCACCGCTGTCTGTGCGATTTCATCACGTCCTATCACTTCCACTCTATGAGTCAGATCGCCATCCTTGAGCTTCACCGCCGCTCGCTCTATGGCTTTGATCGAGCGCAGCAGCTGATAGCGCATCAACAACCCAACCAGCAGAGCCAAGACAATGGCAATAACAACGGCGATCGCAAGCGCCCTGGTCACCGATGCAGCTGTCATGTTTGCTGTAGCAAAAGCCTGCGCAGACAACTCTTCCTGGAGTACAAGCATGCGAGAAAGCAGGCCTTGCAGACGGGTATAATCCGCACGCACATAACCCAACAATGAGGGCGCCTGGTAAGGTGACGTCAACGCCGCTTCAGCCAGATCGTCGACTCCTTGCGCAAAGACCTTGGCCTGCTCTCCCATGGTTTGGTAAAGCGTCTGCTCTTCTTCACTAAAAGCCGCACTGTCAGCCATGCCACGCTCGATTCCAGTACTCATGTCATGAACACTGGCTCGCATATCCTCTACATAAAACTGCATTTCCTCCTGCGACGCGCCGCCTTCGGTCTGGATCAACTGAACCACCGCCGCGTAGGAACCCACCATAGCCGCCTGAGAAGCCGCCGCGATTTCTAGTGCGCGCTGGTACTGGTGGAAGCGAACCTCTTCGACCTCACGCAGCACTCCCTGCTGACGGGCGACACCGTCGTACGCAATCGCAGAGACAGCAATGAGTAAAACCACAATGAGGGCAGGAGCAAAAAGGAGCTTGGCACCCATGGAAAAGCTACTGAGCCATCGCATACAACGTTTTCCTTTAGTCACTTATTGTTTTTGTGTTCAAATCTTACAATGATCGGATAGACACAGCAGACTAGATCAAATATTCTGACATCAGCAACACATTCTTTATGCAGAACAGAAACTCAGAATTTTCTTAAGCAGCACTCATAAAAACAATGAAAGGCCGTCCCATGCATGCACCCAACAGCGAAGCAGCGATTGATCTAGCGGAGTTCCGCAGCGGATGGCGAGTCTTGATTCTTTCGTTAATCGGCATCGCCATCAGTATCAATGCGTCTCTTCTATACGGCTTCGGCACCCTGGTCATCCCTCTTCAAGAAGCCTTTGGCTGGGAGCGTGGAGCAATGCAAGCGGCTATTACGTTCTTGTTCGGCGGCGCGGTTATATCGCTGCAATTGGTCGGCTGGTTCAACCTCCGTTTCGGCATGAAGCGCGTTACCATTATCTCGCTTGTAGCCATTGCTTTCGGGTACCTGGCGACCACACAGATCGGCGGCTCTGTTTGGACTCTCTATCTAGCCTTCGCACTACTCCCCTTGTTGGGCATGGGCTGTCTCGCGGTCACCTGGACCCAGCTCTTGAACATGTGGTTCGACAAGAATCGCGGCCTCGCGCTCGCCATCGGACTTTCAGGTACCGGCCTCACTGCTGCTGTGGTTCCACCTTTAATGTCCTGGGGTATTGGCTTATGGGACTGGCGCGCAGCCTTCGTCATTCTCGCCCTGCTGAACTTGGCGGTGCTGTTACCGATAACGCTTTTTTGGTTTTCTCTGCCGCAAGGCTTGAAGGTAAGCGCAGAAGAAAAGGCGGGCCGTCTGGATACGAATCAATTGCCGGGCCTGACATTTGCTGAAGGTTTAGCATCTAGAAAGTTCTGGATCTGCAATCTCGCGTTGAGCCTAGTTATATCTGCCATCGTCGGATTGGTTACCAGCACTGTTCCCATGCTTCGTGACAAGGGTATTTCGGCAGAGAACGCCGGCCTGATATTTGGCTGCTTTGGCGTATCACTGACGGCCGGCCGGATACTTATCGGGTATCTGCTGGACCGTGTATGGCCGCCGCTGGTATCCGCCATCAGCCTATCCATGCCAGCCGTTGGCTGCCTACTGTTTCTCGGCGAAAGCAATGACTTTTGGCTGATGGCATTTGCCGCTGTACTAGTGGGTTTCGGTGCAGGTGCCGAGTTTGATATCGCCGCATTTCTAGTCGCCCGTTATTTCGGCATGAAGGAGTACGGGCGCCTGTTTGGCGTTCATCAAGGGCTGAATACCGTCGCCGCAGCACTAGCGCCCTTGCTATTTGCAGCATTCCTGAGCGCAACAGGCTCCTACTCATCGATGCTGATTTACAGCGTAGCTTGTACTGTCCTCGGCCCCTTATTAATTCTCACACTGGGTCGCGCACCCAACTTCAGGACTACCGGGGCTTTTTCCCGATAACTGCAAAAAAATAACAGGAGAGCACTCATGCCCACCATCACGCTCATTGAACACAATGGTACAGAGCATCAAGTAAACGCTGAGATAGGACAGTCTGTTATGCAGGCGGCGCTGGCTGCCATGGTTCCCGGTATTCAAGGCGACTGCGGCGGTGCCTGCAGTTGCGCTACTTGCCATGCGTTTGTGGATGATGCTTGGCTATCGGGCATGCCAGAGCTACAGGAGTCAGAGTCGGACATGCTTGAGTACGCAAGCGAGCGTAAGGCAAATAGCCGACTCACCTGCCAACTGACGGTGAGCGCCAATATGGAAGGGATGATCCTGCGGCTCCCAGAATCTCAATACTGAGCAGCGAGAGCAAACATGTCGATTTCTTCAGTAGTGATTGTCGGCGCAGGCCAGGCCGGCTTTCAGGTCGCAGCTTCTCTGCGACAAGGCGGGTACACCGGAGCCATCACTCTTATAGGCGATGAACCCGGCCTGCCTTACCAGCGCCCGCCACTATCAAAAGCCTACCTGCTGGGCAAGATAAAGGCGGACAATCTGGCATTTCGCCCGGCCACCTTTTTCAGCGAGCAGAATATCGAGCTGTTGCATACGCGTGCGGTCGAGATAGACCGCCAGAACCAAAATGTGGTGCTGGCCAATGGCAACAGCGTTGATTACGATCATTTGATTCTTGCCACGGGCGGTCACAACAGGTTGTTATCCATCCCCGGGGATGATGTTGAGGGGGTGTATGGAATAAAAACCCTGGCTGATGCCGATGCGCTCTCCCCCCGAATGAGCGCGGCGAGTAACGTAGTTGTAGTGGGCTGCGGATTTATCGGACTGGAGTTTGCCGCTGTCGCTGCGGCATTGGGAAAATCAGTCCAACTGGTTGACCGCGGAGACCGCCTCATGGCGCGCGCAATCTCCCATGAAATGTCGGCATTGTTCCTCAATGCGCACCAAAGCTGGGGGGTAAAATTTCACTTCAATCAAGGCGTCAGCCGAATAACCCATGCCAACGGAAAAGTAACCGGCGTGGTGAAGGAGAACGGCGAAGAGTTGCCGGCTGACCTTGTGGTGTATGGCATCGGCATCATCCCGAACATCACCTTGGCAGCCGAGGCTGGCCTTGAGATTGACAATGGTATTAAGGTCGATGCCAACCTCTTAACCAACGATCCCCATATTTCCGCTATTGGCGATGTGGCATGCTTCCCGTGCATACACAACAACGGCGAACACACCCGCATAGAATCCGTGCCCAACGCTATGGATCAGGCCCGGAGCGTTGCAGCAAGACTGCTCGGGAAACCGTCGCCGTTCATCGCCACGCCTTGGTTCTGGACCGATCAGGGGAATCTCAAGCTGCAGATCGTTGGTTTGTCTACCGGCTTCGACACCACCGTCACGTTAGGCGACCCGAGTTCGCAACAGTTTTCCGTGCTCTGCTTCCGCAAGGATCACCTGATTGCGGTTGAGTCCTGCAACCGGCCAAGTGATCACATGGCCGGGAAGAAACTGCTTTCTCGTCCAGCCGAACTCACCATCAGTGAGGCCAGCACCCCGGGCTTCGATCTCAAAGCCTGGGAAATAGCACACCGTACATAACAAGTTGATCGTGTAGCCCCCGATAGTCTGCTGGGCTTGAGGGGGCTTTTTTAACGTCCCCCACCAGCTGTCTCGCTAGCAAAAAACAATACCCACTCTTGAAACCGACACGGCGCCTGACTGAACGCCGCTTGCACGTGTCATTCGATAGGACTCTCCGCTATGACGCTTCCTGAGAAGGTACCGCTGCTCCCCGGCTGGCTATTTTTACTCGCCATGCTGACGGCCCTTTCGCCGCTCTCCGTCGACCTTTACTTGCCAGCCTTCCCGGTAATTGCGAGCCAACTGCAAGTCAGCTCGTCGGAGGTGCAAATCACCTTGGCCGTATTTCTTCTGGGAATGGCATTTGGGCAGTTGCTCTACGGCCCGCTCAGCGACCTCTACGGCCGCAAGCCACCGCTCTATGCAGGGTTAACCTTATTCTTCATCGCATCAATTGGCTGTGCCTTCGCAGCGGATCTGACAACGCTGACCGCCGCACGCTTTTGCCAGGCGCTGGGCGGGGGAGCTGGCGTAGTCATCAGCAGGGCTGTCATCCGCGACCGAACCTCCAACGTACAGGCCGCGAGAGCCTTTTCGATGCTAATGTTGATGTTGGGCCTCGGGCCTATTCTGGCACCGCTTGCAGGCGGAGCTTTGCTGCAGGTAGTCGGCTGGCGCGGTATTTTCATGACGCTGGCTGCCTGTGGACTGGCGCTGCTGCTGGGTGTCCATTTTTGCATGCGGGAAACCTCACCGAGTCTCGGCAACGGCAGCAAGCCGAAACTACGTTCCGCATTCAATCAATACCTGAGCCTGGCCTGTGACTGGAAGTTTATGCGGTTTGTCCTGGTAGGTGCGTTACCTTTTGGCGGGATGTTCGCGTATGTATCCGGATCCCCCAAGATCATCATCGACCTCTATGGTATCCAACCTAACCACTTTGGCTGGTTCTTCGGCCTCAACGCTTTTGGCATGATTGTTGGCTCACAACTGAACGCGAAACTGGTCGCTCGCTACGGCCCTGCCACTTTGCTCAAATATGTGCTTCTTGCGCCAGCAATCGCAACCCTAATGGCGACGCTGTCCACTTGGGCAGGCACTATCAACCTGTCGCAGCTTATGCTGTGCTTTTTTATCTACATGACCTCCATGGGCCTGTTGACACCCAACGCGGTAGCCTTGGCAATGGCAAGTCAGGGCCACCGCGCCGGCTCTGCCTCATCAGTCATTGGGTTCATACAGTTCTTGTTCGGCACTTTGGCCGTGGGCATCGTCAGCCTGTGGATGAGCCCAAGTGCATTGCCGGTTATCACTGTAATGCTTGGCCTCAGCGCCGCCAGTTTGCTATTGCATCGTATCAGCCAGCCAAACGCGCCCGGTCAAATCACCGAGCAATTTGGCAAAAGTTGAAGCCTCGCCAAAGCGTGAGTATGGCCCACAAAAAACCGCTGCCAGGGCAGCGGTTTTTTGCGGCTCAGTAGAGCAGGCACTATTGTTTTATAAAATAACGCACGCTCACTGTATCTTCCTCGAACCGGTACAGCTCAATCGTCTCAATTGAGCCACTGCCGTCCCGCATCACATTACGATGGTGACAGGCGGCTTCATTCGAGCCGAGAATACTCACCTCTACCTCCACCGAAAAGCGGCTATTTTGCTGGTCCCACATAGCTTCAAGTACAGGCCAGCCATCCGCCGCCGGGCGCCCGACGTACTCAATGCTCAAGCCCTTTGGGGCAACCTGCCGATAATGCTCGAAGAAGCCTTCACGGTTACCTGAATTCCAACAGGCGATTTGGCCGTGTAAAAAGGCGTCTATGTCTTTTTGGTTTAAGCCTGGCATCACATTCCGCTCCTGTTTTTGCCCTCGAACAGTCGGGCGATTGAGACTGTCATAGATCCGCACCGCGCACGTTACGCGCTGAGCCATTACGGCGATCGGACTCTCCCCACGCCAGCCAGTGGTCTGGTTCGCGTGTATCCCCTACTCTGCGCCAGCGACCTTCCTGCTGGGCTGTAATCGGAAAGCCGCCAACAAAGTCCGCCATTTCACCCTTTTCGTCCGGCAGAAACTCCCACTCTTCGCTGCCGTCCAAAACAATTCGCGCATTGTCCAGGAAGTAACTACCGTCCTTATGCACTGCCAAGCCCTCGATATCGGTGGTAGTACGCACCTCGCCTTTTTCATTGTTTAAGATGGCGTAACCAAGGTTGTCATGGCCGACCATGAAAGATCCCGAGTCGAATGTACCGTCCTTGTATACCGTGGCAAAAGACCACCAGATGACGTGCATTTTGTTGTTTACCACCAAGTCTTTCTTGAAATGTATGGCTCCACCTTCTGCCATATACACTTGGTCCAGTGCCATCAGGCCTTTCACTTTCCGCCCTTCGCACACGCCGGAAAGGCTCCACAGTTGCGAGACATAAAACGTGCCCCACTCAACACCAGGCAAATACCATTGCATACCGCAGCCAACCGGCTTCCCCTGCAGCTCATACAGCCCCTCTTCCACCCACTTGATATGCTCAGCAGAGGCTTCCAGTAACCAGGGGTTGCCCTCTTCTCCGGGTAGGCTGGTCCAGCGCACCGTATCCCCATCCAGTGTCTGCGTTGGCATTGGCGTCAACGCCTGCTTTGCCATTCGCTCGGTATCCATACGAATATGCTGGCCGTCAATCCGCGTAGACTGATAAAAAAACCGCGTCGGGTTGGGCGTACCTGTAGGGGCCATTACCGAGCGAACAAATGAGTAGATGTGCCCTTCATCATCACGTACAGAGCCAAAAGGCATGCTCTTGCTCAGCAACAGGCCGAAGAATGAGCGCGTTTCATTCAACGCCGGCCCAGTGGTTTTGCATGGGCCAACTAGCTGCTGGTAAACAAAGTCGCCACGCTCGGGGATGTTTTTGTAAGATTTCATACTGGTATTCCTCCGCTAAGGTTGCATCAATCCCAAATCACATGAATGGATTTCGCACCTCGCAGTTGAGCCCCTGCGATGACAGGCGCAGGCATACTTGGGTCCAATCGGATGTTTGGAAACAGATCCAGAATTGCGTTGATCGCGCAATTGATTTCGACCTTGGCAACAAACTGACCGATGCACATGTGCGCCCCCCAGCCGAAGCCGAAGGAAGGCTTCACCTTTCGATCAATATCAAACTGATCTGCGTTGTCGAAGACATCTTCGTCTCGGTTGGCGGATATCACCATGCACTGAACCAAGCCCCCCTTGGGAACCAGAACGCCACCCACCTCGACGTCTCTCGAAGCCTGACGAACCTTGAAAGTTGCTACAGGCTCATAACGCACAGTTTCGTCGATCAACTTGCCAATCAAACCCCGATCTCTTTTCACTCGTTCCAGCAGCTCTGGCCGCTCAAGCAACAGTGTCATGATCGAACTGAAGGTGCGTGTGGTTGTTTCTCCAGCGGCGGGTAACAAAGAGCGCACGAAGGTAGTTACCTCATGGTTATCCAGCGCACGGCCTTCATATTCAGCGTTGATCATTCGACTGATCAAGTCATCGCCCTTTGCGCCAGCAGCCCGTTTTGTCACCACAATTTCCATTATCGCGTCATACAGGTTCTTAACCGCTTTACCGGCAAAGGCACCATAGATACGCGCTTTCTCCGGATCGATCTGGTTGGCGGCCACCAGCGCGAGAGCCCAAGTAGCGTATTGTTTGAATTTATCTGGGTCGTCGCTTGGAAAGCCCATCAGCGCGTACATCTCACGGATGGGGAAATACAACCCGAAATCCATCAGGTTGGCTTTCTTGTCTGCCTGCATTGGCTGCAGAAACTCTTCCCGAATCACCCTGTCGATTTCCGGTCGCCACTTGTTGACCGTTTCCGGCATGAACACTGGCTGCAACAGGGCACGTGTACGACGATGCTGTTCACCGTCCATGGCTAACACAATCAAACCGTCGAAGAACGCGCCCAGCCCTTCGGCAATAAAACCGTTGGTGAAGGTTTCTGCGTCGCGCAGCACCGCCATCACGTCTTTGTGCTTGAACAGCGTGACAACGCATTTGGCCGCCTTGGCACCAGCATTGGTTGGCACACCCAGGTAACTATCTACGAAGTCGCCACGCATAACTGGGTCGTTAATCCGCTTATCCCTGCACAGCCCGTGGATATCGACTGCTGAGCCAAGATAGGTATCTGAAACCGCGTGATAAGCCTGCTCGATATCAAGCTCGTTCATTTCCGCTGACATTAGTGGTTCTCCCTGTGACCTTCAGGTCTTTTGTTATAGTCACGCTTGTAATCGCGGGTAAGCGATACAGCCGACTTAGGAATTATTCGACA
>CAYTPF010000008.1:0-19497 GCA_964439775.1 uncultured bacterium
ACTATATATTCGCCATATTCAAAATTTGATATATTTTCTAAAATAGAAAAAGAACCATCATGAGGCAATATATCTCCATTTAATCCATCATCATTTAAAGAAAATGTATAAAAAATTGAATCATTTTTAGTTAATTCAACAGTAATAGAATCTACAGTCTCATAATTTTCAATTTCTAAAACTATATATAAATCATTTGAATTTTGATCAAAATTAATCTGATATGAATCTATATATAAATTTTCCTTAACACTTGAATCTATAGGCACATTACAAGAACTCAATAAAATAGAAATTATAATAAATTTTATTTTATGCACTTTGAATCTCCATAGCAATCCACTCATCTTTATATTTTACTTTATTTATTATCATATTATGTTTTAAACATTCATTAATAACAATAGTTTCATCTGTATCTAAAAGACCCGTTAAAATTATTTTACTTTTTATGCTTTTGAAACTAGGTATTAATTTTAAGATAATATTTCGATTAATATTTGCAACTATTATATCATAATTAAATTTTTTCCATTTTAATACATCATAATGAAAAAAATTAATTTTATCATCTAAATTATTCAATTTAAGATTAGTACGAAAATTATCTATGCAATCAGTATCTATTTCGACAGAATCTACTTTTTTTGCACCTAAAAAATATGATGCAATTGATAAAATTCCACTTCCTGTTCCTAGATCTAAAACCGTTTTTGAATTGTGTATTAGTTCTTCAAGAAACTCAATTGCAAGAAAAGTTGTTTGATGATGTCCTGTTCCAAATGCTCTACCAGGTTCAATTCTAATTAAAATATCAGATAACGTATTTTTATCCCATGAAGGAACAATTGTTATTCTACTCCCTATATTAACCGGATTGAAATTTGCTTTCCAATTTAAATGCCAATCCTCATCCTTTACTATATTCCATTCCCATTTAAAATTAAATCTATTTTTTAAAAAAATAATTTGATCATCTATAATTTGTTTTGATTTTTCATTGTAAAAAATATGTATTTTATTATTATTCAAAAAGCTTCCATTGGATTCATTTTGAAATAATGCCGATAAAATATCTAAATCTATTACATTAGATTCTATTACTAATTCTAACCAATGTTTTTGTTTAACTCTATTCACTATCTTCAATAAAAATTAAATTTGTTACAACTGTTCCAACTATTTCTAACGTTCGTGGAGAACAATTTTCGGGAATATCATTTAAAGTATGCCAATAATTTGTATCTGCATTTGGATACTCAAAATCAATAATATCAATCGATGGTATGCCAGAATTTAAATATAATACTCTATGATCATCATATACTGCACTTCCAAATTTATTTTCAAACTCTGAATATCCTAAATTATTTGCTAAATTCCAAACCTTCCTAACTAACCATGGAGCTTGTTGAAACGAAAATTGTTCAATTTTAAAACTAGGCTGAGCATCTGCTACCATATCTAAGCATATAGCATATTTAGGTAATGGGAGTGGCATGTTTTTTGTAAATTCTAAAGTTCCTAAACCAAAACCACTTGCATCTCCAGATTTTCCCATATCTTCACCATCTAAAAATAAAAGATCAACACCAATATTATTTAATGGATAATTATTTAAAATTTCAGCTAAAACCATTAAAATAGCAATACCACTTGCACCATCATTAGCGCCAAGTATAGGCTTATCTCTATTTGATTCAATAGGATCCATATCAGCAATCTCTCTAGTATCCCAATGAGCCATAAACATTATTCTATTATCTCTATCTGGATAAAAACGTGCCATCAAATTTGTTAAATCGACTAAATTATTAGTAAATGGATGTTTTACTTTTTCATGCATAATTTCCAATTTATGACATTTATTTATTAAATATTTTTCAAAGTATTTTTTAGTTAATGAATGACCCTCGCTTCCTGGAAATCTTGGTCCTATATCACATTGTTCTTTCAAATATTTATATGCTAAATCTCCATCAAAGAAAGGGGCGTCTTGTGATATCAATAGATTTATAATTATTATAAATAAAATTTTCATTTTTATCCTTGAATTTTTATCTTAACTGAAAAACCAAAATCACGCTCAGTTCGCTGACCTGTTGTCAAATTATCTACAAATTTATAATCAAAATGAAGACCGCCATTAACCCAACGTGTAAAGCTATATGTCATTTCAGGCCTTATACTAAGACTAGTACTATTTTCTAATAATGATGATTCACCACTAATAGATATAGTTTTTTTAACTGAATTATCATATGACATATTTAATTTAAATGTAATATCATTTTTAATATCAAAATCTCTAAAAAAGAAAATTGGAATATATAAGCCACCTTGCTTACTATATGATACATCTCCAGTTAAGCCATTTGAGAATAGACGTTCTGTACTTCCAGTCTGCGTATTATTTTTAATAGATAAACTTTGACTTAAATGAGTATTAAAATTAATTGTATTTTCACCTTTAAATTTAAAATTAAACCCTATCAGTGGTTTGTACTGATGTATATACTCTTCATTTTGTAAGCCTGACTCTGTTTCCGTTTGTTGTAATTCACCTTTATATGCATGTGTTAGAGTCACACTACTAAAAATTTTGTTTAGCAAAGGAAGTTTATGTAAACCTGTCCAATTAATATCCCAATTAGGAATTGGAATATTATTTTGATTTAGACCCGGGATTGTATCATTCCCTCTAGTTCCAATAGGAATTAATGATACTAATCTTGTTATGGTTTCTTTATTACCATCTTCTTTAATAATAGTTTCTTTATCTAAAAAGTTTAACTTCATTACCATTCCAGAAACAAAATTCAAACCACTGCTTAATGTAAAATCTCTACTAATTTTATTATTCCAAGATTCAAGTGTATTTTCCTGATTTGGGATACCTGATAAAAATGGATAATTAGAACCAAAAATCTCATTTTGAATTGAATATATTCCAAATCTATAAAAATAATTAGGCATTTGACCTGGTACCAAACCAGCTTCAGCATTATTAATGGTTATTGTATATGAAACACTCACTGGTGATAATCTTGTTGCAACAATATGAAATGGATTTATTATGAATCTAGCATATTTATTTTTGATATTAAACTTGCTCTTTTTTGTTGAATTACTTCTATTTCTACTTCTTCCAGGTCTAGATGATTTACTTGATGAACTTGAACTATTACTAGGTGTATAAAAAGTTTCAATGAAATCTTTTGCATTAAAATTAATAGTCGATTTTAATGTGTTATCAGAAGCTATACTAGAATTATAATCAGTAGTCTGTAATGCCCAAGAAAATTTTGAATTATATGTTATTGTCGGTCTTAGCCATCTCAACTTATCCATTGATAATGTATTACTAATCTGTTCACTCATATTAGTTACAAGTCCAGGATTTAAATTTTTAATAGCTTCTAATCTAGCTTCGGGGCTATTTTTAATTGAAATTAAATCACTTTTAACATTTTTTGAATATGTGAAAGTCAATGAATTTGTAAATTGATACGTTAAAGAATAATCTCTTATTAAATCAAAACCCTCTGTAATATTTTCAGTACCATTTCTATATAACTTATTATTTGTATCTTCATTAAATTTCATACTCGTCTGAATTTTTTTGGGTGACCAAAATAACTTTGATTCTCCTAAAGTTTTACCAATTAGAGGTGTGCTCTCTAAAAACTTTAATGGTTTCCAATAATTTTCATTACTAAATTGATATGAATAAGCCATATTCAATGAGTAATCTTGTGTAACATTGCTCGCAATTGATAAATCTGAACTTTTTCTGTATGATGCTGAAAAATTAGTCGTAAACTTATCTAAAGTATACTTTAGCCACCATTTATCAGAACGAGTAGTCTTTTTAAATGAGGTTGACATAGAAATTGACTGACTTATTGATTTAATAGAATCAGGTGCTTCGTTAACATCTCCAACTAAAATATCTGTTCCAGTCCTATACTTTGGAGTTGAAATATTTGTAGAATAATTAATAGATAAAGGAGTTTTAATACCCCACTGAGCTGGTAAAACAAGATGTGGATTTAAAGTACTATTAACTGATATTTTGTCTGTAGTAGTACCCGCTCCCAATCTTTCTTGAAGAGTTCTGAACTCAGAATCTTTTCTTTCGAATGATGTATTAACTGATAACAAATCAGCAAAATTAAAATCCGTCTTAATACGAAAAGCTTGACCCTTAGTTTTTTTAACATCTGTAAATCTCATTTCATTAATTAAAACACTTCCATAAATTGTATTTATAGGATCATTATTTTTTATTCCAATAATAATTTGATTTATTCTATCAATAGATGGTTCACCCCTTATATTAGTAATCTCTAAATTTGTACCTGCTCCATCCATCCAGGTCCAGATATTATTTTCAATATCATAATTATCAGGTGCTGGATCCAAGATTCCGTTTCCATTATTATCATAAAATGGCTCACCTATATCATATCCCAAATTAAATTCTGTTCCGTCTGGATTCATATACTCATCATAATTATCTCCATTAGGATCATTTAGATTAGAATTTAAAAATTGATTTCCACAAATATCAAAATTATCATTTTGTTCTTTTAATCCTATTTGATCATCTAACAAACTTAACTCATCCAAAATTACTGTATAGTTAATTAGAGAATTATAATCTATTAATAATGAATCAATTAAATCTGAATATGTGTAAAATGATCTTATAAAAGTTGGCAATGATCCTCCACAACCATCTTCAAACTCACTAAAAACACTATCTATACCTGTATCATGTATAATTACATTAAATGATTCCAACGCAATTATACCTTCTTTTTTCTTTGAAATAGCACCTAAATCAATATCAATGTAATTAGTTTTATTATCCCATAATTCTTGATTTTGACTTGAAATAGGCTTTACTACCTCATAGAAATTTTGATCATCTAAACCAAATTGAAAAACTAACTGAACAGTTGTATCATCTACACCCCAATTCTGACTAGGCATACCATGAACATGCATTTTTAACTTATTATAAATGAAAAAACTATTTTTCTTATCACTAGGTAGAGATTCAAATGAACGCTTAATGGCAACTATGCCCTCTGGATTAATTCCATTACCCTCAAAATCTAATACCAGTGCTTGTTCTTTAGATTTGATATTATAAACTTTATCTTCTTCTATAACCGCATCATCAGGAGCTGAATACCATCCATTTTCTTCGGTATTAGCAACCGTTGCTCCAAAGGCTTCATCTTCAACCCATGGATCATTCAAAATATATAAACTATCTAAATTAGCCTGGCCTAATTCTATCCACTTATTTCCAACCAATTCAAGCTTGGCAACCTGCAATCTATTTAACTCTGAACCTGCAATACCATCCATCCAAAGCCTTAAAGATCTAACATCACTCCACTCAATTTCATTAACACTATTACCCTGTATTTTTTCAAAATCAGATAACAATATTCTAAATAATTTCCAATTTGTTGGAGTGGTACCATCCATAGAAGGCTCTCCTGATGGGTCTGTTTTTGGTTTAAATGAATAAGTAAAATAACTATTTGAAAAATCTGGACTTTTATCACCATTTAAATCCTCAGTATCTGGATATGTTGAACCTTCCATTGCTGAATTGCCTTCTGTTCCATTTTTTCTAGAATAATCAGATGATCCTGATTGATAGAACCAATTATCACTATTAGGGTCATCACCAAATGCATAATTAGGATCAGGGAATATTAAACACCCTCCATATCCATCTTCATACTCATCTGTACATCCATCAATACCAATATCCTCAGGACTTAAACAATCATTACAACTATCTGGTGCAGGATCTAAAATTCCATTGCCTACATTTGTACCCTCTATAATTGGAACATCTTCAGAATCTAATTTTCCATTATTATTTATATCTTCACTAATATATCCAATATCAATATGCAACATAGCATTTGTATCAATAACTGATGATGAATTAAGCCATATTTCTAAAAATTTCTTATCACTTTGATTCGTACTTCCTTCATAAAAATTTGTTGTAATACCATTCCACTCAGTTTCATCTGTAAACTCTGATGCCAATACAAGAGTCTTTGTCGTATTATTACCTGCACGTGAAGATGTCTCTTTATTTGGCCATATCTCTTTGGTATCAATATCTTGATAAGGATTGTACCAGTACATTGTACCTCTATTATATATATCTTTAGTTGAATCAACTGGTGGAGATGCTATTTTCCAATGATTGTCCATTATACTTGGTGAAATAGTCATTTTAGATGATTCAAAATCATCTAAAAATGCTTGTCCAAGTGGATTAGGATTTGGTACAACTTGTGCATACTCACCTTCAATAGTAAACTTTGATGGTGCTGTTGTTTCAATTAATGGCAACATATCAACAGCTCTTGTCATGAAATCAAATTCAGTAGAATATTTACCATTAATATCCCAAATAAAATTTCTAAGTGGCTCATATCCAATATCAACTTTATCATCAATAATTGTCTGATTATAATATAATGCTGTAAAACCAATAAAATTCTTATCACCTAAATCTAGCTCCATACGAGTTCCAGCCATTAATTTTTGATCAAATGAGACAAGCTCATTTTCTTCATATGAAACATTAATACTCGCACTAGGATCAACTGCCATTCTACCAAGCTCAGTATCACGAAATGTAATGCTACCACTAAAATAATCAATTATATAATCCTGATTACGCATCAATGTTTGACCATTCACTACCACCTCTTCACTACCTTCAACCACCATAAATCCAAGACTCATCGTAGAGCTTCTTTCAGCATACTTTATATTAAATATAAAATCATGTTCATCCTGAATTTCTTGAGAATTATTGGAAGTTGAATAATACATTGCAGGACCCGAATCTGAGTCATCATTAAAATCATTATCTGAGTCATTTAAAGGAACATCAAGAATGGCTGATAAATCATCAAAATTGTTACCCCAATAAACACAATCACCTAATTCTCCTAAATCATAGCATTGTTCCTGATAAGCAAATGGAAGATAAAATGGAAGCATCAATTCACCATATACAGGATTTATAATTGCACCAATATTATCAATTATTCCATCACCTCCAGGTAAATAATTCCCCTGAAGATCTCTACTATCCAATCCAAATATATTTAGAAATGAATTTCCTTCAGGACTGAATTCTTCTGTTCCTGTAGGTCCTTTTTCATGAATGATTTTTAATTCAAAATCATCCATATTTATATTTCTAGCTCCAAGATCATATACATTTTTAAACATTAAAGGCCAGGTAGGTTTAGATGGATCAGAGGTACCAGTTGATTTTAAAAGCTTAAGTCTTATGGATTCATCTAAAGTATATAAACCATCATTATTATTATCTGTATATAATTCACCTTCATCTAGTTCTCCATTTAACTCTGTTCCTTCTAGATTATTGATTGCATCATAGTTATCTCCATTTGGATCTGTCCTATCACAATAGAGACAATTAATTTCTTCCCAATATAAAGGACCACAGAGTTCAACTTGCTCACCTAAATCCGATTGCCATATAATTTGATTTAAGACTTCAATACTATCAATAGTTTGATCTAAAATTAATGAATCTATAATTTGAGAATATGTATATAAAGAATCTTGAATAGATCCACCACAACCATTTTCATATATACTAAATACACTATCAGGACCTGTATCAAATAAAATATCACCACTTAAAACATAATCATAATCAGTATATGTCTCATAAAAAGGATCGTCATTTATCTGAATAATATTACCCGAAGTATCCATATTATTTAAATCATATGAAATTCCAAGCGCATCTGCTCCTACAGCACTTTTCATACGAACATACCCTAAATACTGATTAATTTCATAATCTATATCTCTTTGAAGCTGAATCCATAATCCTGAAATTGGATCTCCATCTGAAGAAGGGTCAACATATGCATCTCCAGATATTGCGCCATCTTGATAATTATCAACTCTTTTATAAATATTATAATCAGTAATCACGCGAAGAATTTCTCCATCCTGATTTACAGTATAAAAATGCTTTCCATCATCTGATAATGGATAAAATTTATTTTTATAGTATTCATCAATGAAAAAATAACGGTCTTTAACAAACTGAAAATCATCAATTGTAATATCACTTGAAGCCTCATCTCCAGTTTTAGTTTTAGATGATTTTCTAACCTGCTCTCTTGATAAAATAGTAGTCATTGATAAAGGACCTAATTGATTTACAGCCTTTAATCCAAAAAGACCTTCATTCTTACCGCTACCATAGGTCACAAACTGGGTTGAAGGTAATGACAAACTAATATTACCAGCATCAACACTTTTTAAAATTTCATCATCTTTTCCCTCATACTTAAGCAAAATATCATTTTCCCATGAAAAATCTGCCTCAGAGTTTTGATCTACAAGAACTGATACTCTATCACCAACTGTACCTTCAATATTAAAATTCTGTTTTTGATCAATCTCTAAATCCCAACTCTGATTTTCTTTCATATTGGTATTAACAAGCTCTTGATCCTGAAAAATAACCTGACCTAAAATATCAATATTACCTCTAATATTAAGTGCAACCTCAGAATCACCTATATCTGCAATATTTACTCTTAATGCTCTACTATTAGAGCTACGTCTATTTTTCTTCTTCTTTGTTATCTTTTCAGTAAATTTTTTATAGATCTGTGCTCTTTCATTCTCATACAAATTGGCTTCTCTATACCAATCCAATGGCACAATTGCTGGTATCCTAAGCTGCTTATCCTCAAAAGTCTGATAAATACCAAAAGTATTCTCAATTAATGCAGCCTCAGTATAATCTCTATATTGATTAATAAATAAACTAAACTTCCTATGATCTTTCCTAGGAATTACAATATCGAAAAAATGATTATTCCAAAGTGAATCAGATGTTGTGAGTACAAGTGTTTTAGGCTCCTCTTCAAAAGGAACTATAAGCTGAGGTAATAGGTTTTTTACACGTATTGAATGTAATGTAATACCTTCAACCTCTTCAGAGTGTACGTTTGCTATTAAAGAAAATGCAAAAACAAATCCCCATAGATATTTTGAAAAATATTTTTTCCAAAATTTTATGATATATAAAGACAACACGTTAGCAGTGTATCGCTAGGCAAGCTCCTCTCTAGTAGAAAGAGTATTTTTGGGTGGAACAATAGCTGAATCTTTTAGAAGCTGTACCATTCCTCTAATAGCTATTCCACGATGTGATATTTTACTTTTTTCTTCCATAGTCATTTCTGCAAAAGTTTTTTTATATTCTGGAATATAAAATAAGGGGTCATAACCAAAACCTCCAAATCCTTTTATTTCAGTTGTTATATTCCCTTTAACTATACCCTCGCAAATTAGTTCCCTTTTAGAATCCTTATAAGCTACAACAGTCCTAAACTGAGCACCCCTTTCTAAATCAGGGACATTTTGCATTTCTTTTAACATCTTATTTACATTATCCTGATAAGAACAATTCTCACCAGCAAAGCGAGCCGAGTATACACCTGGCTCACCATCTAATGCATCAACCTCTAAACCTGTATCATCTCCCATACTAGGCAAGCCTGTTGCAGTATATACCTCTCTTACTTTTATCAGCGCATTTTCTTCTAGCGTTGTACCTGTTTCTTCAATTTCTCCTATCTCAGGATACTCTTTTAGAGTTTTTAATGATACGTTTAAATCAGAAAGTTCAGATAAAATTTCTTTACATTTATCCATATTATGTGTCGCTACAACAATATTCATTTTGTAAAATTAATAAAGAATTTTAATAAAAACAAAAAAATATACCTAAAATATGGTTTGTATTATTTAAATTTCTTTGCTTTTTTTATAAAGCATTATGTGGTTCGGTAGCTCAGTTGGTAGAGCACAGGACTGAAAATCCTGGTGTCGGTGGTTCGATCCCGCCCCGAACCACAAAGAAGCCCTTCTTCATTGGAGGGCTTTTTTGTTATATAAACACTAACTAATTAATCTAAATTACTAGACAGCTATGATGAAAAAATTAATTATTATACTATCAATAAGTTTATTAATCTCTCAAACATATCCAGAGTTTGGATCATCTGAGACACTTGATATTGTTACCTGGAACATCGAAAATTTTCCAAAACATAATTATACAGTAGACTATGTCATAGAAGTTGTTGAGGAAATTAATGTTGATATCATAGCATTACAAGAAATCAGTGGCTCCTCTGATTTTATGTCTATTATACCCAATCTAGAGGGGTGGAATGGAATGTATGCTAGCTGGCCTGGTCTTGCTTATTTATATAATACTAATACAGTTGAGGTAGGAAGTATCTATGATATTTATGATACAGAAAATTACTGGTATGTATTTCCAAGATCCCCCTATGTTATGGAAGTTACCTATCAGGATACTGAATTTTTTATTATTAATAATCATTTAAAATGTTGTGGTGGCTCTGAGAATGAAGAAAGAAGGCGTCAGGCAAGCCTACTTTTAGAAGAATATATTGAAACCAACCTAAGCGATAAAAATGTAATACTGCTTGGAGATCTAAATGATGATATTACTGAAGGTGAGGACGATAATGTGTTCTGGAATTTCATTGAGGATCCTGCCCTATATTACTTTACCGATATGAATATTGCACTAGGTCCATCATCAAATTGGTCTTATCCTACTTGGCCTAGTCACTTGGATCATATTTTAATATCTGATGAGCTATTTGATGAGTTTGAAAATTCAAACTCAAAGATAGAAACTTTAAAACTAGACAACTATCTTAATGGCTGGAATGAGTATGATACATTTCTATCTGATCATAGACCAGTGATGATATCATTATCGATGACAACGCTTGGAGATCTAAACTCGGATGGTATTATTGATATTTTAGATATTATTTTAATTGTTGATATAATTATTAATGAAGGTTTTAATTCTATTGTTGATATGAATGGTGATGACATTGTGAATGTACTTGATTTAATTACTGTTATTGATATCATTATCGAGTAAATTTCCTCATTTTTTGGTCTTTTTTTAAAAAAAAATTATTTTATTAAAGAATCTTTATTAAATTTAAATCAAATTATTTTCGAGCATGGGGGGATATTATGAAAAAATTATGGCTGATTTTTATCTTATTATTAAGTATTCAATTTTTAATTTCTCAAGATCGCATAACCTATCATGTAGATGGAACTGTCTTACTTGAAGGCAGTGATAACTATGAAGGAGTAGAGATAAGTTTCTACAACCTTTTAGATAATCCACCCTCACTTACAGATTCAACATTCTCAGATGCTACTGGCTATTATGAAATAGACATAGAGCCTGGCTACTATCTGGTAAAATGGACAAATGCGGGCTATGTACCCTGGGAACTAGGCGGCTTTGCACTGGGAGAAGATACTACTTTAGACAGTGTATCCTTAGTACCTGGAGAAGTGATTACTGTTACTGGAGAACATAGTGGAAACTGGACAACAGCTTATCAGTACTGGGTGCAGGATACTGTTACTGTACCTGAAGGAGAGACACTTACTATTGATGCGGGTGTAAGAGTAAAGTTCTACCCTGGAGCAGGCATAGTATGCTATGGTACACTTGAGGCGAATGGAACTGAAGATGCGCATGTACTCTTTACTTCTAAACAGCCGATTCCAAGTCCTGGCGACTGGGATAATATTGAGCTTTATGGAGAGAATAATGTGATCTCTTATGTAGACTATGAGTATGCTATTGACGGCTTCTCTGGTGATGGTGCGAGTGGTTCTACTTTTGATCATCTTACAATGGTTGGTAGCTTGAGCTTGACAGCTAATGGGATCTATCTGCCTAACAGTCCAAACTCCAGTTTTACTAATAATACTATCACTGTTTCTGGTGATTATGGAATATATAGTAATAATTCAGACAGCTCTTCATATATCAGTAATAGTATTACAGCTGGAGATAGCTATGGTATTCATGCTGATGAAGCTGAGAACTCAGTATTTATAAATAATTTCATTCGCGTTGAAAGTGGTTTTTCAGGTATTAGAGCACAATATTGTGAAGACTGTACAGTAGAAAATAATGATATTAACAACCATGATGAATCAAGAGGCCCTGATACTGCAATACAGCTTAGCTACTCAAATAGGGCAGTGATTAATAACAATACTGTGAAAGCCTACTATGGTGGCATCTATGCCAGTGACAGTGAAGATATTGTCATTACCAATAATAATATAACAGGTTACATTAGAGATAGAGGTATAGAAGTTTATTCATCTGAAAGAGCAAATATCTCATACAACCATATTGAGCGCACACAGCAGCTATATGGTGAATGTTGTGATTGGTTGTGTTTCATACAAGCTGAAAATGCTCATGAAGCAGTTATCAGAGGGAATACAATATTAGAACATCCTGACACAGACATAAATGGTTATAATGTGGGTATCAGATCAGAATTTGCTATAGTCGACTCAAACTATATTGATTTTATTATGAGCTGGTTTGGTTATAGCTATGTAATCGAAGATGACAGAAACTCAGATATCACCAACAACACTATTATTGCAAGAATTGGAGATAATTTTGATAGTTACTGGGAATTGATTCGTTCTTGGTCCGATGGAGATGATCATCACTCTATCAGCAATAATACCATTACTATATATTACCGTAATGGTGAATGGAACATCGATAAAATTATGATGCTGGGTTCAAATAAGGATGTAGAGAATAATACAATTAACATCTTAGATGGAAATACAGTTCAAGATGCTATCTTTTATATAAATGGAGATAATGTCACACTTACAGGAAATACGATATATTCTGAAGCTACTGCCAAAGGCATCTATGTTAATGATAAAACCAACATCCAGATATATGATAACAACTTTACCTTTACTTCTTCTGCTATGTGGTTAGACGCTTACAGCTCTGATATCTATGTCCATCATAACCTTGTTATTACTAACTCTGGTCGTGGTATGGAAATCCATAACCAATCAGGAGGAGACATCTACAACAACACACTAATCTCAAACAGCGGAGACTATGGTGTCTATGTCCATGATCTTACTGAACTGCCTGTTAGAAACAACATTATTGTAGGCTATCAAAATGGCATCAGGGATGATAATGACTTTGCTAATATCAACTTAAGATACAACAACATGTTTTACATCTCAGGATTTCAGTATACTGGAACAGCTATACCTGTCATGATAGGACAATATGTATCAGAAAATGCTAACGGTGATCCTGTAGATATCTATGGTAACATGAACCTGGATCCCTACTTTGCATTACCCTCTGAGAGCAACTATGAACTACAACTTATATCTCCCTGCATCAATGCAGGAGATCCATCCTTTACAGATCCAGATGGCACAGTATCAGACATTGGTGCATTCTATAAAGATAGCAGCATTGAAGAAGATGTCTATGGATGTACCGATGAAACAGCCTGTAATTTTAATCAAGGAGCTACACTTGATAATGGTGAATGTACATTCCCAACGCTATGGTACTGGGATGAGGATGGTGATGGTCTGGGAGTTCCTGAGTCTACACTAGAGTCTTGTGATCAACCTGATAACTTTGTAGATAATGATGATGATAGTCAGCCTCAATGTCCAACCAATGATACGGATGATTGTGGTGTCTGTGCCGGAGGTAATGGAGATAAAGACTGTAATGGAGACTGTTTTGGTGAAGCGTTATTAGATGACTGCGGGGTATGCTCTGGTGGAAACAGTGGATACGAATCAAATAGTGATCAGGATTGTAATAGTGAGTGTTTTGGAGATGCTTTTATAGATGGCTGTAGTGATTGTGTAGGTGGTTCAACAGGTTTAGAGGCCTGTTTAGAAGATTGTAATGGTGTGTTCGGTGGTGATGCCTACTGGGATGATTGTCAAATATGCTCAGGTGGTGATACCAATCATTTAGAGAACTCTGATATGGACTGTCTAGGAGTTTGTTTTGGATCTAATATCTCTGATTCCTATGATGGCTGCTGTCTCATAGAGAATATTGATGATTGTGGCGAATGTGATGGTAATGATTGGGATATGTGTGATGATGATGGTGATGGTACAGGAAACTATCAGCAATGGGGCTATGGCATATGGGGTGCAGTTGTAACAGATATCCCAAATGACCAGGGAGGCTATGTATCTTTAACCTTTAACAGCTCATTTTATGATACAGATTCATTAAGGTCTATAGAGGTTTATACCATTGAAAGATGGGATGAAACCTATTGGACATCTCTTCATACAATATCAGCCTATGCATCTGGTAGCTACCATACAGAGATAAGAACCGCAGCTGATTCATCTGCAACTACAGATGGGATGACTCTTTTTAGAGTGATCGCAAATATGGATGAGGGTAACTTTGTCAATGTAGAAGAGATTTGGGGATATAGTGTAGATAATATTGCTCCTGAGGTTCCAACACAATTAATTGCTACAATTAATGATGGTGAAACATCACTATCTTGGACAGAATCAACTGAAGATGATTTAAACTATTATATGATATATAGAGGGGGTGAGCTTGTTGGCTATAGTGAAACTGCAACATTCTCTGAGTCTGGACTTCCATATTATTCTAACTTTGATTATTCTGTTAAAGCAATAGATACTCATGGTAATGAATCTGATCTATCAGAACCTATTTCAGTTCAACATACAACTAGTTTTTCTATGCCTGTTAATGAAGGTGCAAATCTTATAAGCTTTTATGCTATTCCAGAAGATAATAGTGTAGCAAATGTTCTATCAGATATCCAGAATAATGCAACAGGGATTATTGGAGAGGGACTAGCAGCAAGTCAAATATCTCCAGGTTTCTGGGTGGGAAGTTTAAATACAATTGAAGCAACCAGTGGATATTGGCTTAAAATGTCTAATAATGATAATCTAGATATGGAAGCTGTATATGTAGGTCAAGATACAGAATACAATTTAACTGCGGGTACTAATTTGATCTCATTTCCTCATCCAGTTTCAATGGAAATTGGCGATGCTCTTCCTGGATATGCTGAAGAATTTTTTACAGGAATTATTGGTGAGGGAGTAGCCGCAACTCAAATTACTCTATACAATTGGGTAGGTAGTTTAACTCATCTAGAGGGTCAACATGGATACTGGACAAAAGTAAATCAGGATGTTACATTCAGTTTTAATGAGCCTGAGATAGGTCTAGTAAGAACATCTATTGAACAAGATATATCTCCATTTGAATATCAACAAACCACAAAACAGGCATTTTACTTCATTGAAAGTATTGGTGATCTTACTATTGAAGATGGTGATTGGATTATAGCCTATAATGGAAATACAATTGTTGGTGCAAGAGAATGGAATGGTATATATACAGATATTCCTGCAATGGGGTATGATGATGAGTCTACTGAAAATTATTGTAGAGAGAATGATATATTAACATTTGGTCTTTCGAAGCAGGGATCAGATCAGATTCAAATGATTGATGGATATGCACCACAGTGGAAAGAAAATGAAATTTTTATGATGTCATTTACAGGTTTATCACAAGATATACCAATAGATTTCACTCTAAAACCTGCTTATCCAAATCCATTTAATCCTGTAACTACAATTGAATATGGATTACCTAAAGATAGTTTTATATCTTTAGAAATCTATGATGTAAATGGTAGAATGGTTGAAAGTTTAATCAATGATAATCAGATAGCAGGATATTATAGTGTTATTTGGAATGCAACATCTGAGTCATCTGGTCTTTATTTTATTAAATTGACATCAGAAAATTCAAATCATATTCAAAAAATCATGTTAATAAAATAATTTTATAGTTTCAAAAAAAGAAAGATCCATATCTTATAAGGATATTTTTTTTATTTTTAAAGGAAATTCGTGTTACGTAAGATGTTAAAAAGTAAAATTCACAGAGCAACTGTGACAGATGCTAATCTAGATTATGAAGGTTCTATTACATTGGATCCAGTTTTAATGAAAGAAGCTAACCTAATAGAATTTGAAAAGGTTCACGTTCTAGATGTAACTAATGGCAATAGACTTGAAACATATGTTATTAAAGGTCAAGAGAATTCTGGCGAGGTATGCATTAATGGCGCAGCTGCTCATCTTATTAATGTTAATGATCTTGTCATTATTGCCTCTTACTGCTCATTAAACGATGAAGAATTAATTGATTTTAAACCCACAATTATTCTAGTTAATGAAAAAAACCAAGTTAAAGAAAAGTCACATCAATATCAAACGGTAACTGTATAGCCCCAGCGTCTTGGGTCACCTGCACCCTTATCATTCATAACTGAGTTACAACCACCAAAAAAAATATTTTTATCATGCCATTTTTTTATTTTAAAATGTTTAGATAATTGATCAAGTTCATCATCTGGAACTCCAGGTTCTGCATGTAATATATTACCCTCAATATGAATTCTAGGTGAATCAGTAGATTTTACAAGATCCATTCCATAACAAAGTGTATTTACTATCATCTGGATGATAACAGATCTGATACGGTTACTTCCTGCTGATCCTGTTACAAGCACTGGTTTTCCATCTTTTAAAACTATAGTAGGTGCCATCATGGTAGGAAGTCGTGTACCTGGTGGATTTAGAAAAAATCCATCTGGGTTTAGATCTTCTTCACCTAACATATTATTCATCATGAAACCTGCTTCAGGAAGTATAGATCCACAACCTTCTCCATTTGTAGTTGTTGCACTAGATGCATTTCCATATTTATCTATCACACTAATATGTGTTGTAGAGCCAAATCTATCTTCTGGGAAACCACCTGTAGTATGCTGTTCAATTTGTTTTATATAGATATCTTTATATGATTCAAACACAGTATTAAAATTTATATAATCAGTTGGCTTGTGAATATGCTTTTCTCTTGCCATATTTGTTACCTCAAATGCATATGCAAGATCTGATAAAGTAATTTTGCTTTGATCTGAATGTTTTAAATTTAATAGTTTTAATGTAAAATCAATTAAGATGCCACTAACAGCCATTGGAGGATTACTTAAAATATGATGATTATAAAAATTTGTAACAATGGGATCTCTTTCAATAACTTTATATTGATCAAGATCTTGCCTTTGAAGCAAACCACCATTTGATTGTGCATTTAAAATTATATTAGAAATTTCACCCTTATAAAAAAAGTCTACACCTTCAATACTCAGTGTATCTAAAAAATCAGCAAAATCTGGCATCCTAAAAATATCGTCTTCTTTCATTAAATTATTACCAATACAAAATAATGATCTACCACGTTCAGTATGACAGAAAATAGGCTCTAAAATTTTAAAGACATATTCTTGAAAACAATTTAATTTTATTCCTTTTTTTGCTGATTCTATCGCAGGAGATGCTATTTCTTTAAACGGAATTTTACCTAACTTTTTATGAATATGAAAAAGACCTGCAATGGTTCCAGGAACTGCTACTGAACCTTTACCAATATGAAATTGTTGCTGACTATCACCAAAATCAACCTCAACTTGAAAAAAATCTGGATCCTGTATTTTTTTGTTAGGCATATTAACAAAAAAATCAAACAGCTTAGGCTTTCTACTCTCAGGATATGCTAATAGGAATCCACCACCTCCAGGACTTGTTAAACCTGGCTCTGCCACCATACTCATTAAAATACCTGCTATAGTTGCATCATAAGCATTGCCACCAGCAGATAAAATCTCAGCTGCAGCCTCAGTACTTTCTTTACTGCCTGAGGATATAATCGATTTATTCAAAAATAATTAGTTTAAAATAGAATTAATAAGCAGAATGACATCCTGAACATTAATAAACGAATCGTTATTTAAGTCTGATATAAATAACTCATAATCTGTAGGATCTAAATTAAATTCTAAAATAATATTAACCATGAGAACTACATCTAAAACATCAATTGAACTGTCATCATTTAAATCACCCATTAAAAAACCAGTGATACCAGAATCACAATTTTGAATGGATTCGCCACATTCATTCATAGATGCAATACAATACATATATTCACTTTGATCATCAACATATTCATCTAAATATTCTGTTTGATTCTCAAAAGTTGAACCCAGCCAAATTCCATCACGGTATATTTTATAACCTGTTTCATTATTTAAATCATCCCACGATACATAAATAGAACTCGTATATGTTCCATCTGATGCAGAAACATTTGTTGGAGCATTTAATATAGGGACAGTTGAACCAACATCGCAGGATTGATATGATGTTCCACAGAAATTTTCTGCTTCAAGACAATAACTATGCTCTCCAGGAGAAACATCAAAATCTACATATCTTATTGTACCAGCTTCTAAAGGCATAATAGCTATCCCATCTCTATACAAAACGTAGCTTTCAGCATCTGGGTTATTATCCCATGATAATTCAATATCAGTACAATTAAAATCACTTGATGCACTAAATCCACTTGGAGTAGTAGGATTATCACATGTATAATACATCTCCACTTTTACAAAATCTACACTATAATTATCTTCAGATGAAATAACCGGTGTTATAGCCCCATCACAAAAGATATTATCATATATAGACTGTGGTAATGTATATGGACCATTTACAGTATAATTAATACTTAACTCTGCCTGCCATTGATCGCTAGCCCATGAACAATCATTTCTTTTTACAGTCAAATATGTTTCAGACCATAATGGCAAATCATCACATTGAACACCCTGAACTGTAATTTGCAAATCATCAATATATTCATGTGGTGGAGGATTAAATGACCACCAAGCTTCACCATAATAATCAAGAGGATCCCACCAATCATCATTATAACCTATGATTAAACAATCAGAACCATCTGTACACATACAACCATATCCAACATCTCCTCCAGTTCCTGATGATTGACTTCCATATTGATATTGCACAAAATACCCTCTACCATCTGGTTGAATATAATTTTCTCTAATAATTCGATAAAAATTATCTCCAATAATTGTTGGTAAAGTAACATATAAATGTTCAGGTAAAATTCTTTGGTATGATGCAGGTCCATTACGTAAATCTAGTTCTGGTAATCCCTCATGAACTAAATTATATAAACTATCATTAGGTAAATCAAATTGAATTAAATATAGTGTTTCATCATTTGAAAATGGAGCAAGTGCATCTACTTTACCCGGTTCAACAAATTCTTTTTTTATAGGACCTTCTTCACTATTTTGTGAAAAAATAAAACTCGAAATAAAAGTTAATATTAAGATATTGTTTTTCATATTAAGAAAACTACAACTCTTTTGATATTGTATACAATAATTCAATTATCACTGAATTATAGCCTCTATGATATTACAACCTTTTCTTAATAAGCACTCTTTTAATTTTTTACTAAAATCCTGTCGAGTTTTAGATCTATAAAAATTAAAATTATATAAATCAGCAACTTTTTCAAAATCA
>CAYTPF010000009.1:0-19426 GCA_964439775.1 uncultured bacterium
TAAGTTTTATCTTTTGTTTGGGAAAATGTTTTTATTGTAAAACAAAAATCTCCTTACAATACCCTTTAATTGAAATTATTACAGGTTTATATTGGTGTATAGCATTTACTACATTTCAAATTAACGAGGCTATTTTATTTATTTGGATGTCAGGAATTTTAACAATAATTGCCTCAATAGATTTTAAACATTATATTATTCCTACATCATTAATAATTCTTAGTATTTTTGGAATTACAGCTTATAATATTATATCTATAAATAATTTTATTGATTCACTATATGGATTATTATTTGGTATTATATATTTAGGTGGAATAGCATTAATATCATCAATTTTATCAAAAAAACAAACTCTAGGTTTTGGTGATATATTATTAATAATTGTTCTAGGCGCTTGGTTAGGAATGATAAATATAGCTATAACTATTTTTTTTAGTTCTTTAATTGCCCTTATAGCCTGGTTTTTTATTTCATTTAAAGATGGGTTTATAAAAGATAGAAAACTTCCCTTTGGTTTTTATTTATCAAACGTAAGTATTTGGGTTTATATATTCAAAACAGACAATTTATTTTTCTAATTGTCTATTTCTCTCAAATAAAATAGCGCTAACAGCAGCAGTTACGTTTAATGAATTTATAGTGCCTTTCATTGGTATTGTACATAAAAAATCACAATTATCTAACAACAACTTTCTTATTCCCTTGCCTTCACTACCAACTAATATTACAACCTTTCCTTTAAAATCTATATTATACCAAGGTTTAGCATGAATACTATTTTCAATACCAATTATCCAAAAACCCTCATCTTTTAATCTTAAAAGCGTTTGATGAACATTTCCACATGAATATAAATTTTGATTAACAAAAGCTCCTTGACTAACCTGAATAACAGTATCTGTAACTCCCACACTGTGTCTATCAGGTATTATAATGCCATCAATACCAGCACACTCAGAAGTCCTAATAATTTGACCTAAATTTTGTGGATCAGTTATTCTATCCAATAAAAGTAAACATTTATTACCATCTATATCAGATAAATTTGGTAAATCCTTAACTATACTTCCATTAAAATTAACAACAATTCCTTGAGTTCTAAATTCATCATATTTCTGTAGAAATAAATCTTTATTTAATATATTAAATAACTCGTTATTAGATTTTAATAACTCTTGAATCTTATTATTTCGCCAGGCTATTGAATCTTTTAACAGAATAATTTTTTTAATGTTATATTTTGTTGACTCTAATATTGAAAGTGCATTATTTAAGCCCCAAATAGAAAAATATTTTTTGATTTCTTTTTTTGAATATTTAGGTCTTTTTATTTTATTTTTCATAATTTAGTACGTGAAAATTAAGGTTCTTTATATAAATAAATTTAGTTATTATTAATTTTGAATAAAATAAGAATAGATAAGTGGTTGTGGGCTGTTAGAATTTTTAAAACTAGAGCCAAGGCAAGAGAAGCTTGTTTAAAGAGTAAAATAAAAATAAATGATAAAAGTGTGAAACCTTCATTCTTAATATCAGTTAAAATGAATATAACTGTCAAAAAAAGGTTTATTAATTACAAATATCATGTAATTGGCTTAACAGATAAACGTGTAGGAGCTAAACTGTTAAGCAATTATTTAATAGATAACACACCAGAAGAAGAACTAATTAAAAATAATATTAATTTTTCATTACAAACATATAGATCAAAAAATATGAAAGGCAGACCAACTAAAAAAGAACGAAGAGATATGGAAAAGATAAAATCTCAGTTCGGAGATATATGATAACTAAAAATTTAAAATTCTTAAAAATATTTATCTTTTTCTATATAATTTTTATTATGACAAGTTGTGCTCATTTTTCAGCGCATGGACGATCCTATATTAGTGCAAAAAAATCATATAGCTATGGCAACTATGATGAAGCTGTCAATAGTTGTATTTTATCACTACGATATAATGTTAACTATGAACCATCTTATAATCTTTTAAGAGATATTTTTCCAAAAACTGTTGACTATCATCATAAACAAATAGATAGATTTAAAAACTCAAGAGATTATTTTAAATGGGATTTAATAGTTAACGAACTAGAAATACTTTTAAAATTTGTTGATGACCTTGAATCTTTAAATTTTAAAAAGATTATATCTGAATCAAATATTAGAAATTATTATAAAGAATTAGATGAGGCTAAAATACTAGCAGCAGAATCACATTATCAATCAGGAAAATCAAAAATGTATTCTTCAGATAAAAATGAACTAAGAGATGCAGCTATTGAATTTAAAAAAGCAATAAGTTATGTTGTTGATTATAAAGATAGTCAAGAATTATATAATATAAGTCGTGAATCTGCATCCATAAAATTAGGGTTTTTACCATTCCAGAATAATAGTGGTAAAAAAAAATATGGAGATATCGGAAAAACTATTTCAAATGAACTCATTTCAAGATTAATAACTGATAAAGATCTAATGGAGTTTATTGATATAATAAATAGAGATCAAATTGACTTAATTATAGATGAACAAAAACTTTCACATTCAGGTCTAGTGGATGAATCTAAATCAATTGAACTTGGTAAAATTGCTGGTATTAATATGATGGTTATTGGAGAAATAACTCAATTGATTATTAATAATCCACAAAAAACCGTTGATAAAAATACATTAGAAAAAAGTGTAGTTTCTAGTACAACTACATATACTGATGCAGATGGTAATAAAAGGAAAAAAAATAATTATAAAACAGTCAAATGTACTGTTAAAAAATATAAACAAACAGCTAGTTCTAAAATTGTAGGGAGCTACCAAATCATCGATACTAAAACTGCTGAAATTTTATTCTCTAATAATATTGAGGGACAATATGATTTCAATCATACATGGGCTACAGTTAGAGGTGATAAGCGTGCCATGGATTACTCTACTAAAATTTTAGCCAAAAAAAATGCAGGTAAACCACCCGGAAGAGACCAAATGGTTTACTCTGCATTAGAAACATTAATCGATAATTTTTATTTAGAGATTAAATCATCTCTTAAATAATTATTTACTATATCGTTTTCTATACTTTTCTACTTTTTCATCCATTTCTTCAAATAACTCTGTAGAACGCATTAAAGTATATAACTTTTCATCTTCTTTAATCTTTTGTAATAATCGTTTATTAGCTGCACCTTCATCCCATTCTATTAAAACATATGCTCTATAGATTCTTTGGTTATTACTTTTTTCTTCTTGTATTTCTTTTTCTGATACTTTCCAGTCTTTTAAGCTTGTTGCAATTACCTGCTCTTGAGTTTGAGAAAATTGATCAATTAAATCTGAATCAGCACCTAAACCAGTTTCTTCTTGAGCACGCTTAACTAAACCGTTCATTTCAGAACTTACTTGTCCAGCTAAATTTTGAGCAGCATCTAATCTAGCTTTATTTACGGCAAGCTGCATATCTTGACTTGTTGCTGTTGCTGTTGTATACCTATAACCTTCTTTTTCAGGTGTATTCATAAACCATTTAGGTGCATTTTTTAATGTTTTTCTTGATACTTCTGGTGACAAATCAGGTCCTTTACTACTTCCACAATTAAAGACAAAAAACAATGAACATGATACTACAATGATTTTATATAAATAATTTTTCATTTTTCCTTTTCCTTTTTAATACATTTTATATCTTAATTACTTCTACTATTTAAAAACAATAATGTTTCTATTTATCTTATCTATTCTAGAATTATATTAACTAATTGAATAATATCAAGAACATTAATTAATTGATCATTATTCAAATCGGAAACAAAACTAGAGCAATCATCAGGTTGATTTATATCTAAAATAAAATTTATAATTGCTACAATATCAAGTACGTTGATCAAGTTATCATTATTAACATCACCAATATTCCATCCTGAGCATGAATCACCCACTAATTCGTTTAATACATATAGCATCAATTCAGTATCTATTTCATTATTTGTATATCTGAAAATACCTTCTTGATCTATAATAAAATCTCTAGGATAAGGTGAACCATTATTAGGTAAATAATATAAATCATATGTATCACCACCCTGAACACCACCTGAACTACCTGGATCATAAACAATTGGGAATGATATACTATTTTCTTCAACGAATGTATTGATCATCCCTTGATTAGATGTATTTATAATACCCAATACTATTACCTCATTTTGTGGGTAAGATTGCCAAATCAAAGTTTCCATATCCGATAACTCCGGACTACAAACTGGTCAGTTAGGTGCAAAAAATGCTAGAACTACAACTGTACCTAAATAATCAGATAATTGAAAATATCCAGTTCCATTTGCCACAATCTCTAAATTAAAATTTGGTGCAGATTCACCAATATTAGCTCCATCAACATTACCAACTAATGAACATATAATCTGAGATTGATCTATATCATTAGAAAAAATTCTATATGATCCAGAAGCATTTGAATTACTTGCATTATATACTAGTTCAACAAGTTGACCTTCACCAGGTAATAATTCATTTAACGGATTTATAACTTCGAACTCAGGATTAGTTGTATAATTATCTAAAATTGAAAGAATTTGACCACCATTATTAATAGCCTGAATATACATTGAAAAAGAGTTCCCATTTTCTACATATGGATAAATAATGTAGGTAGATGATAAATCTAAATCAGGTCCACTAACTTCACCAAACTCCATTGATTGAATTGCAGCCCATTCTGCAGAAAATATGTAATTATCTTTCGTAGCTATAGCCATAGTTCTATTTGTTGTATTTTTATATCCGACTAAATTTAAATTATTACCATCCCAATCTAAAATTTCAACATCATCCCAATCAGATACTGCTACCTTATCCATAAAAGGACTTAACCTATTTGCTAATGACGAGGTGTTATATGTATCGAGCAATTCAGGACTTGATAAATCATCAATATTATATATACTTACACCATCAGATCCTAATGCTACATATAGCTTATTTGAATCCACAACAATATCTTTTATTGCATTGCCTGCATATAAAGTGCTTAAAACTTCAGGTTCATTTAAATTTGAAATATTAACTACTAAAATATTATCATTATCAGCTACATAAGCAAAATCATCTTTAAGCTCAACTGCCCAAGAATTATTTGTAAAAATCGTAGATTTGTATATTGGATTAGATGGATTTGAAATATCATATATTCTAGCGCCATCTTCATGACACGCTACTATAAGGACATTATCTTTAGCCTTTAAATTTTCTAAAATAAAATTATTTGTTCCAGGTAAAGATCCATTATTAATAGGATTTAGGGGATTAGAAATATTAACAACATATAAACCATTATTAGATGTAAAATATGCATAACCATTGGTAGCAGAAACACAGTTACTTTTTGTACCTCCTCCACCACCTCCTCCACCTGAAAGTGTGAAATGTGAAAGATGATTCAACTGTCCAGAATTAGATACATCATATAATTCAATACCTTGAATATAACCAGAAACAATTAATGTATTTTCATAAATTTCTGTATCTAATATATGGTGAGCTTGTGGATCGTGATAATCAATTAACGTCAGATTAAGACTAAAACATAATGATATATATAAAATAATTAATATTTTTTTCATGTTTAAAAATCAATTATAAAAGAAAAAGGGGCAAATTGCCCCATTTCCCATTTGTGTTCGCTATCTAACGAAAAAACCTCTGCTCAATTTTATTATTTTTTTTTTAAAAAAACAATTAATATTTTCTTTTTTCTTCTGATTTTTCTTTCTTAAATATTTCTTTTATCATGTAACAATCTTCATATGATACTTTGTTATTATCTACAATACATATTTGATTATAATATAAAGTAGCATTTTTATCATAATAATGTGAATAATACTTATATAATGAAATGTAATAATCTGTATTACTTATATTTAATAAATTAAAACTAATTCTGTTTACTTCAAAATTATGAGATAATAATCTATTTAAAATTGACCCTTCAAAATTCTCATTGAAATAAAATGATAGGATAAACAAAAGACTAATTTGCAATAAAAGAAAGACACCTAAGGATAGAAACCTTGGAATTAAAACTGGGTCAATAGCATCAGCTATATATATAAATGGAACCAATACAATAAATGCAAAAAAAGTATACCATTGTACTCTTTGTAATAATGAAGGATTCATTCGTATTACATATCAGTTAAAATAAATTGAATCTAAATTATTCAACTCCAAGGATATTATTTACCAATAATACTATATCCAAAATATTCACCACCTCATCACCATTTATATCAGCTATAGATGTATAATTTCCATCCAATACAATATTAATCATTAAAACTACATCTAAAATATTTATATCTTCATCCTCATTAATATCACCTAACTCAAATGAATCTGAAATAATTTTATAAATTCTATTATTTGCACAAATTAATAACTCATTATACATATCAACTCCAAAAGAAGTTATATTAACTCCTGATACAAATAAATGCTCATTAATATGATTCTCATCATTCGAATAGCTTAATGTCCAAATATCTCCTGTACACCAATCTCCATATATATACTTACCTCTAAGCTCCCACAATTCATTACCTCTATAGACATATCCACCAGTTACAGAACATACACCATCAACATATAACTCATATTCGAATACTGGTGGTTCTAAACCTTCTGAATTGCAATTATTTGGAGGCGAGTAACATTGGTTACCTTCCATGATTTTCCATCCATAATTTAATCCAGGTTCAATAATATTTATTTCCTCATATGAATATTGTCCTACATCTGCTCCCCATAGATATTCAGTAATCGGATCCCATGAGAATCTCCAAGTATTTCTTAAGCCATATGCATAGATTTCAGGCCTTGCAAAAGTATCAATAAATGGGTTATCATTAGGTATACTGTAATTTATACCAGGATCATTATTATCAATATCAATTCTAATTATTGTTCCTAGCAATGTACTTAAATCTTGACCATTTTCATCTGGATCACCAGCACCTCCACCATCACCAAATGAAATATATAATAAATCATCTGGACCAAAACCCATTTGACCACCATTATGATTATAGTATGGTTGATTAACTTCTAATATAGTATAAGAAGATTCATAATTAGCTTCATTTGCATTATCTTCACTCACTTCATATCTTGCTATAACATTTCGTCTTGGACCATAACGAGTATAATTAATATAAAAATAACCATTTTCACTATAATTAGGATGAAATGCTAAGCCAAGAAGGCCTTCTTCAGTATATCCATTACCTTGGTCCACGATACTTCGAATATCTAAAAAAACCTGAGCATTGTTAGTAGAATAGTCATTATCAAACACTAAAATTCTTCCTGGCTGCTCCAAAACAAATAATCGATCCGTTCCATCTCCAGCATGATAAATCCCAACGGGGTCATCAAATGTTAAATTGGGGAAAGCTACCTCAATATCATATTCAGCTTTAAGTAAAGAAACCTGAGTAATCAATACAATCAAAAACATATTCTTCATAATTTTAACCTTTATAAATTCTAATTTTCAAATAATGGAACGATATAATTAAGTATATAATTATTTAACGAATTCTGGTAGGACTGAGAGCTAAAAGTATACGAATGAGTTCCAATAACCAAATTTCTTTCAGGGAATACTGCTATAATTTGTCCACCATAGCCAATTGCCATAAAGCCTTCATTTGGTGGTATCCACCATAAATACCCATAACCAAATCCCATCCCTGTATTTAATTGATAAGAGGTCGCCTGATCTATATATCCAGTGGATAATATCTGATCTTCTCCAGAAAAACCATCCTGCAGATAGAGCTGCCCTAACTTAACCATATCTCTTAGCCTAAGCTCAAGACTTGCTGACCCATCATTAATTCCATTATAACCATATAACCAATCGGGATTTTCAATCCCTAAATAAGGGAATAAATTCTCTTGGGCAAATTCGTTAGGAGTCATTCCTGTTGACTCATATAAAATATGTGAATTTAAATGACAGGCACTATTATTATAAAAAAAATATCCTGGTTGTGTATATGGCATATATACAAGGCTTTGTGTGGGTTGCTGCACCCAATAAGGATATCCGTAAAAATCTTAGTAGCCAGTTGACATTGTAAGAACATTTTCTAAAGTTAACTGAGAAAGATATGGTTGTCCATAATCGGTTTCAAAAACATTGTTTAATGTTGTGCTTGAAGGTGGAACAAGACCTTGATCTATCCCCTGTCCAATAAGAGTAGAAATATAGCTTTTAGTAACTGAAAATATATTATATATAGCATTTAATCCACCAGGGCCATAATACTCTTCACCTACAATTTTACCTCTATGAATAACAACAATACCATACAGCGAAGATAGGTTCTCTAACTGGTCCATTATCTCATCTAAAGATTCAAAATCAAAATAACTTAAATCCTCTTCAGTCTCCCAATCTAAACTAAGATCTAATGGAATATTAAAATCTGGGCACTCAGATTCTCCAATTAGAATTAGATTTGTAATATTAACAATATCCAAGATATCAATGGAACCATCATTGTTTGAATCTGCATTATCATAAGCATCACCAATCAATTCACTATTTCCGAGAATGTATCCTACCATTGAAACAACATCTAAAATATTTATAATAGAATCTGTATTAGCATCACCATTACATTCTTGAGCTAAAGACATATTGAATACAATAATAATTAATAATATATATCTTATCATAAACTCTTAGTTTCTTTAAATAAAATTGGCTTTAATTTACTCGATAAATACAGTGGATGAGAAGGGAAACCTTCCTTGGTAATTTTTAAACAATGGAATGTTTCAAGCATATTATTTATTTGACTACCTCTATCTAATATTTTTCCATGATTACCCCAGGCTCCAATGGTTAAACTAGCTTCCTTACTTAATTTCTTCAACCAATAATCATTTTTAGGACCAATAGGGTCATCAATATCTAATAATTTTTTAGGGTCAGTTGACCTATAAGCAAATATGTTCCCCATAATATATCCACCATAGCCCCAATCCTTTGAATACCTAATACATCGTCTTATAGTTGGATCATCTTGAATTTCATCAGCAGTAGAAGGATTTAAACCAATAAATAATACTTTAGGCTTAGAATTGTCCCAAACTCTCCATAATGCATATCTGTAAATTCTATTTTTAGAAAAAACAGCATCTGTATATAATAATTTTTTCATAAATAAAATTTATACATTAAAAATTTTCTAACATAATTACATATAAAATTACAATTTATTGTATAATTTAATTATAGAATAACAAATATTATTATATAAATAATCTTCAGAGTTATTAAATTTTAGAAGCTAGAAACGACTTAATATGCCCTCGTAGCTCAGCTGGATAGAGCAACGGACTTCTAATCCGTAGGTCGCACGTTCGAATCGTGCCGAGGGTACTACATGTTAATCCTATCAATAAATTGAGAGGATTTTTTATTACCTAGACTTTTTGATTATCTATTTAAAAAGGGTGTTATACAAAATAATAAAACATATAAGAATCATAGACATTGATGGTAAATATTGTCTAAATGTATTTTTCTTTACAATATGAACACCTACGGCTCCTAACATTAATACACATATCCCTAATGAACCAAAAATAACTATATCATCATTACTAGAATGCAACATAATTGTAAATGATAATTTTAAAATGCCTACAATATCTCTAAACCAATTTGGGAAATTATAATTTCTGAATTCTTGTTTTATATTTTCGTACCTAACTACCCAAACGAAAAATATTGATACTGTAGCTATAATTTTCAAAGCATCGACTATACTATATAACATAATTAATCTCCTTTTCTATTATTGTTAAAATACATTGGATATAAAATTTTTCTTAAGAATATAGGTGAAATAAATATTGGATACAAAATTAAACCAAAAATTTTATTTCTATGTTTAAACACTATATCATCATTTATAAAAGTGTTATTATTTTCACAAAATACCGTATGCTTATGTTCCCATTCTAAAAGGCCTAGAGGAAGTTCAAAGCCCTTATCAATAAAAAAGAGATAATCATCTCTTTTAGAATAAGAATTATGTTTTACTTTAAAATAATGCCAAAATAAAAACCATATTTTAAATACTGCCTTACATCCATCATTTACTCCTTCCCATTTAATAATTTTAACAGGTTGGAACTTAACTAGATATTTGACAAAATCTAAATTTTCAAACTCTTTTACTACTGTATTAGCTGGAGTTAATTTTAATTTTACTTTTTGACTATATCTTAGTGTTATCATTTTAAAAGTTTTTTATTTTATTTAAAGACAAATACTTTAAAACAGCTAATTCTTTATGTTTTGCTTCAATCATAATATCTACACTATGACCATAAGTATCAATAAAATCATAAACATAATTAGAATGAGCTTGGGGTTTAATTTGATCATTTTTTTGTTCTATGTTTCTTGATTCTGAATAATGAACTACAGGCTTGATATTACCCCATGTTTTGATAGCCAATTCTAGAGCGTCTTTTTCCGATAATCCTCCACTACAAAATTTATGATGATGATAATCAAATACTATAGGAATACCTATGTTTTTAAATACGCCAGTATATAAATCTAAAGTACTATATAGTGATTCTCTATCATCATTTTCTACTGTTAACCTTTTCTTAACTGAATCTGGTAATAACTGAAAATTTTTACAAAATCTTTCCATTGACTTAATTTTATCACCATACGATCCACCAATATGAATATTTATTTTACTATAAGTTGATCTTGAAAGGCCCATTATATCAAATATTTCACCATGAACACTTAAATCTTTTATACAATTATCAACGACTTCTTTTTTAGGTGAATTTAAAATATTAAAGGGGCCTGGATGTGCTGTTATTCTTATATTGTTATCTTTTGCTAAATCTCCAGCACTTTTTAATATATTTACAAACTGATCATATTTAGGCATATCTTTTAAATTAAATTCAGATGCCCAAGGCACTAAATCAGATGTCATCCTAAAAAAATGAAAACCTTTATCTATATTCCATTTTATTATTCTTACTAAATCTTTTGCGTTTTTCAAACTCAATGATGATGCGTAATCTATTCCCTTTGTTTTAAATGTATTTTTTATCATTGTTCTTCCTGTAAAAACACGAGGATTAGCATGAAATAATTGTAGATTTATACAAGCGTATCCATAATGATTATTTAACATTAGAAAGTCCTCCATCTATAAAGAATGTTTGTCCTGTAACCCAATCAGATCTAGAGTCTATTAGAGAATTTACTATTGGAATAAAATTTTGGGGCTTACCAATTCTTTTTAGACCATGTAAATCTTTAGAATAATCTAAAGATATTTGATTATTTGTTATTCTACTTGTTAATGGGGTATCTACCAGACCTGGAGCAATAGCATTTACTCTAATATTATATTTTGAATAAGTTGAAGCTGCTGATAAAACAAAACCAGAAACTGCTGCTTTTGCACTTGAAATACATTCATGGTTTTTTAATCCCACATTAGATGCTGAGCTTGAAAACAATATCAAGTTCCCCTCACTATTTTTTAAATATTTAAAACCATATTTCATTATACCAAAACAACTAAAAACATTTATTCTATATGTATCTAATAAATCCTTTTCTGTAGTTAAATGAGCAGGTTTTAAAAGTAATGATCCAACACAGTTAATGATACAATCTATAGATCCTAGAAAATCATTACTTTTATTTAAAAAATTTTCAATTGATTCAAAATCTGTAACATCAACTTTGAATCCATCTAATTTATTTTTAATTTGGGAATCATTATTTATTGTAGAAATTAAATTATTAATTTTATCAACATTCCTCGATCCAATATACAAATTATTATTTTTTATTAAATCTTTAGATAAGGCAGCACCTATACCACCTGTACCTCCAATGATAACTATATTCATATTATTCCCTCATTTAAAATATTAAAAGATATTATACACTTTAAAAACCATAGCAGAGTTCTTATCCAATTTGTTTTGTTAAGCCTGTTAAAAAGTTCGAAATTTGGTTCCAATTTAATTTTTTCATGAATTGGAACTTGAATAAAAAATGTAGATAGAAAAATAAAAAAAATAACTAAAAAGTTACTTATAGTTAGGTATGACATTGATATACTAACCAGTACAATTGCTAATAATATCTCAACAAGCATTACAGGTGCTGCTATTAATGATATTCTGTATACATAATTAGAATGATATATTGGAAATTGATCTTTACCAACCATATAAAATAGAGGGTAGGTAACTATCTGTGTAATAGTTATAATTGCAAACATGAATGAACTAATAAAGTAATTTAAATTAAACATCAAATCCATAACTAAGTCCTTCTATAATTGTTGTAATAATAATTATTTGCAAATAGAGTTATTGTGTAAACAATAAAACCAATTGAAAGCAATATAAAGAAATAATGAGGCCAATCAGGAAAAAGATAAGTAAGATTTATGCCCGATGGCTTTTCAAACATAAACCAATAGTTACTTGATATACTTATATTAACTATAAAAATTATAAAGAGTAAAAAACTTGTCATTTTAATTGCAGAAAAATATTTTTGAACGTTAACTCTGTAATGATTTTTATTTGACAAAATAAAAAATAGTGCTAAGGTAGAATGGCCTATATAAAACCTTAAATATTCAAAAAAGTCTCCATTGGCAATATTTGAATTTACAAATCCAGCAAGAGCACCAAAAATTGAAGCAAAATATAAAAATGGCATTTCAAACTTAAAAATTATACTTACAAAAATTAATACATTAGTTAGATAACAAAGCTCTAAAGGTAGATGTGTAGACAATGAAAATGAATCATTTAAAATGTTAGACAAAATATAAAAAGATTCATTCAAAAATATTATGAATGGTAAAAATTTTGAAATAGTAGATTCATCGTACCTTAACAATAAATAGATCACAAGACAGCACAATGCAGAAATAGATAAATGTTCTATACTTAAATATGAATTAATATTATACATAATAAAATACTTCCTGATAATCAGATACCATGCTGAAGGCACAATTAATTATTAACTGAGATACCATCTTATCAGGAAGATTCATTGGAGGAAAAAAAATTTGTAATTTTTGTAGAATTAGGATCGACCATAGAACCAAAATGCTTTATTAAATGACCATCTTTATTAATTAAATACTTATTAAAATTCCAGCTTGGAGCTTTATCAAGCCAACCATTAAGATCTTTATTTGTTAGAAACTCAAACAGCGGGTGAATCAAATCTCCTTTGACTTTTATTTTTTCAGTTATAAGGAAAGTTACTCCATAATTTATTTTACAAAAACTATCAATTTGAGAATTATTTAATGGTTCCTGATTCATGAAATCATTCGAAGGAACACCTATTATAATTAAATCATCAATATTCTTATCTTGAAGCAATTGGAGGCTCTTTAATTGGCTTGTAAAGCCACACTTTGAAGCGATATTAACAATTAGAATATATTTATTTTTAAATTTTTTAAATTCAAGCTTATCACCATTTATCAAATTAATTTTCTGACTATAAATATTATTACCTTTAATAATATCAATGCTTTCTGCCTGACTTTTTCGACCAAAAAGCACACAAACAAGCAAAACTAATGATACAAAAATTAAAACAAACTTCAAATAAAACTCCTTTTCCTTATATTGCACGATTTGCACGATTTTGTTTTTTCTAATTTAAAAACACACAATATATTAAAGTCAAGCATTATTTGCACGAATTGCACGATTATTTTCAAATAAATGTATTTTAATCTTTGGAATATATTATTTATTGATAATATATTCTTGTATGAAATTTTTGAGTTCAATTGATGTTGCTAAAATAATGGGGTGCAATGATTCAACTATTAGGCGTTGGGCAGATAAGGGTATTATAAATTGCAAAAAAACACCTGGTGGGAATAGGTTCTTCACTATTGAAGATATTCGTGAATGTATTAAAAAGAATCATTCAAATACAAAAACCAGTTCACTAGGCATAAAGGGTAACAGCTTAAAAAAGATTTACAAACTTACAAATGATTTAAACTACAAAGAGCTTTCAAAAATTATTTTAGATAAAAGTATCCAATCTGATGACTTGATCGTATCTGAAATTATAAATTCTTTATACATTAAAGGAATTAATGTGGAAGATATATTTGATAAGTTGATTATAAAAAGTATTTATTTAATTGAAGAGCTTTTGATTTCAAAAAAAATCACTCATGTTCAAGAATATATTGCTAGACAAATGCTGACTAAATGCATACAAACATTGAATATAAATAAACCTAATGGTAGTTACAATGGCAAAAGTATCTTATGTATAAATTTTGAAGATAATGTTCCTGATATAGGCGTAGTAATGTCAGAAGTTGTTTTGAGACATTATGGATATAATGTTTATAATGCTGGTTCTCATGCAGAACTAGGAAACATAGAAAAAACATTAGATCTATATAAAATTGATTCTATATTATTTTATCTGTGTGATTTGCAATGTTGCAATTCAATAATCAAGGATAATATTATAAAAACTGAAAATCAAATTAAAGAAATTTGCTCACTAGCGGCTAAAAAAGAACTGAATATATATCTTGGTGGTGAAGGTCTTGAATTCATAAAATTCAAGGAAAATAATTTTATAAACTCTTTCAAATCTTTTACTGATTTAAGTCATTTACTAAAATAAAACTTATATTAATCAGTCAAAACCTTTTCTATATGAACTGCGTTCCATCTCAGATTAGAATCCTGTTTAAACGAACCTATAAAATCTATACTATCATTTAAATTATTGCTCCATTCATCTGGCGCTATTAATGATAAAAAGTTTTTACCTTTTTTATTCTCATATAAATAATATTTTTTTCCTAAAACTGGTACAAACATAATTTCACTATCATATATTATCTTATTCCATTTATAGTTTTCTAACAGATCATCATAAAGTGACTTTATTTCTTTAATTTTTTCATTAAAAAAATGCTGAAGCTCTGGTGCTTGTTGATCCTTCCACTCATCTATCTCATATACATTGCCTTTAATATCATCTATTTTAAGTATTTTATTTTTCATATTATCGTTTCACCTTAAATTTTCCTAGAATCGTATGCCCAATGTAATAAAGCTTGACGCTGCTTTATCCTGCAATTAAGATCACCTTTTTTACAGTTTTTTTTAATTGCACCTATATGCCTTTGCATAGCCTTCCATCTATTAATTTGTCTTATATCTTCTTCTTTCAATCTTCTTCCCATATAATACCTACAATACCATTGGAACCAACCTCTAGGATCATCCTTATATATCCACCCTTTTTCAATCCATTTTGATAAAGATAAAGAAGCGTTTATTTTAAAATAATTTAAATTAATATTTTTTTTATTAGAAATCTTAGCATTATAAAACCAATCTTTTGGAAATTCGTTTTTACAATCAGTTAAATATTTACCTCCAAAGACTCCTAGCTCTAACATTGCTTTTGGGGTTAACTCCGGATCAAATCCATCTTTAAAATTTTTACCAATATCATCAGTTAGATAATAATGATAGTTTGATTGCATTTTATCATTAACTATTATCTTTTTCATATTTTATTAGCTCGATTTTATTATTATCTAAATCTTGAATATATTTAGATACTGAACCATCTCTATGCTTAACAGTATCCTTATTTAAAATAATATTCTGATCTATAACTGCAAAATGAGGAGGATGTTCATTTTTTTTTACAAAGGCCAGCTTGATATTCTCAAATTCTATGAAACCCCAAGTATCATCAACATAAATAGTTTTACATCTGAATTTTTTTGTATACCAACTTATTGATTTTCTAACATCATCAACTTGTACTGCTATATGATCTATAATATCTTTTTTTTTCATTTTAGATATATTGAGCCTTTAAATATTTTAAAGGCTCAATATCATATTACTACTTTGCTAATATAACTTTTTTAGTTGTTGAATAAGATTCAGTATTCATATTAATAAAGTAAATTCCACTAGGCAAATTTTTTGCATACCAAGTTATAGAAAAATTACCTGGAATTTTTGTTTCATTAATTAAATTTTGAACAAATCTACCATTAATATCATGTATACTTATATTAACATTTGCAATACTAGTAATGTTATATGAAATGGTTGTTACTGGATTAAAGGGATTAGGAAATATAGAGTTCAATAAATGGGTTGATGGTTCAACATCATTATTTGCATTGATACTAAGTTCTAATGATTCTAATTCTAATACTATCCCATCTTCTAGAGCAGCAAATACACCAAATGCTGGATCATCACCACTTAATAAACCCGATGCAAATACAACAGCACTTCCACCACCTAAACCACTTAGTGATGCTGAGTATTCAACAATAGCTTCTCCACCTGTTGGTGCTATACCAATAATATAATCACTAGCTGGTACTTCTACATAACCTGAAAATTCACCATACATTAAATCTTCAACCAAAACTCCACCATCAGCTAATATATCAACAGAAGGTGCATCTGTTGAACCATGATATACATTTAATCCAACATTACCATCTGTTGCTCCAAATGTTGTTCCAGAAGGAGCTAATGTAAATGGCGTATCTTCATTACCTAATATCCCTGTAGCAACAACCACATACTCACCACCATCTTCTAATGTAAATGGAAAATCAGCAATAACATCTCCACCTGTTGGTGCTATACCTACTGTGAAAGATGTACCCACCTCTAACACTGGAGTTGCTGTTCTATATTCAAAACCTTCTAATAATAATTCACCATCTACATACACATCAACTGTTGGTGATGCACTATTATGTATAATCTGTAAAGACGCTGATGTTGCAGACTCATTACATGAATCTGCACAACCAAAATTATTATCTGAAGTACTTAGACACCAATCTGTTGCCTCTTCTTCCGTAAAATTATAATTTTCGATTACATAGTCTACACAAAAATCCATACATGCATCACATTCATTTAAAATTAGTTCTAATTCTAATACTATCCCATCTTCTAGAGCAGCAAATACACCAAATGCTGGATCATCACCACTTAATAAACCCGATGCAAATACAACAGCACTTCCACCACCTAAACCACTTAGTGATGCTGAGTATTCAACAATAGCTTCTCCACCTGTTGGTGCTATACCAATAATATAATCACTAGCTGGTACTTCTACATAACCTGAAAATTCACCATACATTAAATCTTCAACCAAAACTCCACCATCAGCTAATATATCAACAGAAGGTGCATCTGTTGAACCATGATATACATTTAATCCAACATTACCATCTGTTGCTCCAAATGTTGTTCCAGAAGGAGCTAATGTAAATGGCGTATCTTCATTACCTAATATCCCTGTAGCAACAACCACATACTCACCACCATCTTCTAATGTAAATGGAAAATCAGCAATAACATCTCCACCTGTTGGTGCTATACCTACTGTGAAAGATGTACCCACCTCTAACACTGGAGTTGCTGTTCTATATTCAAAACCTTCTAATAATAATTCACCATCTACATACACATCAACTGTTGGTGATGCACTATTATGTATAATCTGTAAAGACGCTGATGAAAAATCATTATCATTATCAACAACAATAGTTCCGACCATACCATTTGAAGCATGTGAACCTATGCTGCAAATATATTCATATGTTCCTTCTACATCAAAAGTTAATGTTCCTATAGTACAAGGACCAGAACACGCTGGTAATTCAAATAATTCTGGTCCGCTCGTAACTTCAACATCATGAAATCCACCATCATTTATGAACTCAACCATATCACCAACTTCTATATTAAGAATCGATGGAGAATAATAAAAATTACCTGCATTGATTGTATATGTCTCACTCGAAAATGCAAATGCAAATAATAATGCAAATGCAATATTTTTGTAACTTTTTTTCATTTAATACCTCTTAGTTATGTTTAAAATTTAAATATTCCCAAAATACACCCTTATGAGCGTTTTGAGCGATATCATAATTAATAATTTAACAAGATAAATGAATATGTCAATAGATATTTTTGCACGATTTGCACGATAATCTCGAAAAATCCAAACAAAAATATACTTGTGTTATTGAAATAGTTTTTAAAAGCTATCTTCTTTAGAAACTTGAAATGATGAAAGTTATTTTTGGTTATTAATTGATAGTTATATAAAAATACATCAATCCAAAACAGATAGAAAGCACAGTAAAATATAGCGTATTTTTATAAACATTTTTAATTTGATCTTGTTCTAATTTTTTTATTTCAGAATCATTCTTTTTGTTTTCAATCCTTCTATTCATTGCCTCTCTCTGCTCTTTTAATGATTCTGAATTTTTTCTTCTCATATCTAAATATATACATTCAATATAATATCAACATCATTAATTTTTAACAACTCTAAATCCTGTACTCCATGTTGCATTTGAAGATCTTATACTTTTAACCCAAACAAGTTTAGAATTACTATCATCCCAATCCCAACCACCTCCAACAGAACTACGAAATTTATCATTAAAATCAACAGGTTCAATAATCCACTCCCAAACATTTCCTATAATATCATAGCATCCCATTGAACTAATTCCATCTAATGTTCCATAATTGATACCATTAAAAAAACCAACAGGAGTAGTCCCATCGGGAAAAGGTATAACAAAACCATCGGGCAAATTAAAATCGGAATTTAGAGTATTCATCTTTAAATAATTGTCACTACCACCAGTCGTCCAAGGCCACCAAGAATATGTAGTACCTCTACCAGCCCTCATCCATTGATCAAAAGTTGGCAAGCTATAGCCATTATATATAGCAAAATGATTAGCACCATACCAAGAGACAAAAACAACCGGATGATCTAAATAATCAATATTATTAATAACATATTCACCATCAGTATATTCAAATCGTCCGTAAAAATATTCATCAATCTCATAATCTCTTGGATCATCTAAAATAAAAAATGTTTTTTCATAAATTTCATTATTTGAAAAATAATATCCATTAATACAATTATTTCCAATGTTTTCTATACAATCACCTTCCCATACCCCACCTGATTCTAAAGCATTATTTAAATAAACCAAATATTGCTGATTAGTAATCTCATATTTACCAATTTCAAATGATTCAACAAAATTACTCTCATTACTTCCTACCTCATAAAAAACTCCATCATCAATAGACACAAACTCAATTGCAAAACCATTAATAATGACATCAACTAATTGAACTATATCTATTATATTGTTGAACCCAACTAATAATTCCATCTGACATAAAAAGGAGAGTAAATCCAAATAATAAAACTATTGG
>CAYTPF010000010.1:0-19040 GCA_964439775.1 uncultured bacterium
TTGAAAAACAACAAATCTATATTCTTTTGGGTGTGTATTTTTTTTCATAGCAATTCCTTTATATGATATCTTTCAATGTCAAACCTTTTTTCTTAAGATATGGCATTAGTCCTAACTTATCAATAGATTTCAATGCACTAGTTGAAATTTTAATTTTTATACTTTTGTTTAGTTCTGGTATAAAAATACTTTTATTTTGAAGATTTGGTAACTGTCTTCTTTTGGTTTTATTGTTTGCATGAGAAACATTATTGCCAACTAAAGGCTTTTTACCAGTTATTTTGCATTTTCTAGACATAATTTTAATTTTTCTTAAACTTTTTTAGCCAAGTATATTAAGAATATTTATAAATAATTCAAAAAAATTTATTTTATTTTATTAAATAATTCTTCCATTCTTATTAATGCATTATTTATATCATTTTCTGATGCAGCATATGATAATCTAATATTATCATTAGATCCAAAACTATTTCCTGAGACTGAAACAACTAATTTTTCTTCAAGTAACAACATTGATAAATCTGATGAATTTTTAATTATTTTTCCTTTATATTTTTTTTTGAGAAAAAAATGAATATTAGGGAAAACATAAAAAGCACCTCCTGGATTATCACAACTTACATTAGAAATATTATTAAGCCCATCAACAATTAATTTTCTTCTTTTCTTGAAAGTTTTTCTCATATTAACTACAAATTCTTGATTTCCTATTAATGCTTCTTTGGCTGCATATTGAGCTATTGAATTGGGACAAGAAGTACTCTGCCCTTGCAATTTTGACATTGCTTTTATAACTTTTTCATTTCCTGCAGTATATCCAATTCTCCAGCCTGTCATAGCATATGTTTTTGAACAACTTTGAAAAGTTAAAATTCTTTCTTTATTTTTTGATAATGTAGCTATACTATCAAATGGAGAATCATATGTTAATTGTTCATAACATTCATCTGAAAAAACCCACAAATTATTTTTTTTAGCAATTTTTAAAGTTTCTAAAATTGCCTCTTTAGACCATACTCCACCTGTAGGGTTAGATGGTGAATTAATTATTACACCCTTTGTATTTGAATTAATTTTTTTTTCTAAATCTTCAAAAATTGGTTCATATTGTTTTTCAGCATTAGTTTTAACAAATACTGGCTTAGCTCCCGTTACAGAAACAAAATCAGGAAAAGAAACCCAATAAGGTGAAAAAATTATTACTTCGTCATCTTTTTGAAACAAAACTTGACAAGCATTATAAAGAGAATGTTTTCCTCCACAAGATACAATAATTTCATTAGGCTTATATTGTAACTTATTATCGCGTTTTAGTTTAGCTGAAACCGCTTTTCTTAAATCTAAAGTTCCTGATCCTGGCGTATATTTAGTATAACCTTCTAACATTGCTTTTTTCGCCGCATTTATAATATTATCGGGTGTATTAAAATCAGGTTCGCCCACACTTAAATTTATAACATCTAATCCTTTTGAACGTAAATCCGCTGCTTTAGCAGTCATTTCTAAAGTTGCAGAAGGTTGAATGCGATTTATTCTATCTGCAAACATAATTAATTACTCATAGAATCAAAAAACTCTCTATTATTTTTTGTTCTTTTTAATTTATCTAACATAAACTCCATAGCCTCAGCAGAGCTCATATCTGCTAATAATTTTCTTAAAATCCAAATTCTTGACAAATCTTTTGGTCTCATTAATTTATCTTCTCTTCTTGTTCCTGATTTTCTAATATCTATTGATGGATAAATTCTTTTTTCACTTAAATCTCTATCTAATACAAGTTCCATATTTCCTGTACCTTTAAATTCTTCAAAAATCACTTCATCCATTCTACTACCTGTATTAACCAAACCTGTTGCTATTATTGTTAAACTTCCTTTGCCTTCAATATTTCTAGCTGCTCCAAAAAATCTTTTGGGTTTATGCAATGCATTAGAATCTACACCGCCTGATAGTATTTTTCCACTATGTGGTATAACTGTATTGTGAGCCCTTGCAAGCCTTGTTAATGAATCTAACAAAATCACAACATCATCTCCAGCTTCTACCATTCTTCTAGCTTTTTCTATAACCATTTCAGATACTTGAACATGCCGCTCTGCTGGTTCATCAAAAGTAGAAGCAACAACTTCAGCATCTACTCCTCTTTGCATTTCGGTCACTTCTTCAGGTCTCTCATCAATTAATAATATTATTGCTTTAATTTCAGGGTGATTTTTAGTAATAGAGTTTGCTATTTTTTGTAATAAAATTGTTTTTCCTGTTTTTGGAGAAGCAACAATTAGCCCTCTCTGCCCTTTTCCAATAGGTGATAATAGATCAATGATTCGAGTTGAATATTCTTTTGGGTGAATTTCTAAATTAATTTGCTCTTCGGGGAATAATGGCGTTAAGTTGACAAACCTTACATTATGCTTAGCTTTGTCTGGATTTTGATTGTTTATTTTTTCAACTCTTAGAAGTGCAAAAAATCTTTCATTATCTTTTGGAGGCCTAACTTGACCTTCTATAAAATGTCCTGTTTTTAATCCAAATCTTTTAATTTGAGAATGAGACACATATATATCATCTGATGATGGTAAATATCCATAATTTGATGATCTTAAAAATCCGTAGCCATCTGGTAAAATTTCTAATACCCCAGATGAAAAAATATCTTTTTTGGAATTCTTTTTAGCCTGATTTTCTAAAATAACTTTTATTAAATCTTGCTTTTTAAATCCAGCTATATCTTTTTCACCTATTTTTTTTGCATAATCTTGTAATGCTTTTACATTTAAAGCTCTAAGCTCATTTATATTCATTGTTCACCTTTGATTAATTTTTTGAAAAGAATAAATGTGTAGGTAAATTTTAAATTCTTTCGAAGAAAGAATACATTTATAAATTAAAATCTATTCAATTTAATATTTATTTTATAATTTTTCAAAATTATTTTTATAAACACTTCGAATAGATTCACCTAAATAATGACTTCCTATTATAGCTAATGAATCATTTTTTTTTAATTTCTTGTTTATTTTAATAATTGCTTTCTTTACATCTTTTATAATTATAGATTTTTTATCGAAAAATTTTATTAATTCTTGTGCTTTCATACTGTTTTTATTATTTGTTTGTGAACATATAATTTTATCAAAAATGGCATTTAAACTCTCTTTAGTTTTTTTTAGTTTTTTTCTTTTTTGTAAAACTATTATTAAATACTTATTTCCTATAATATTTTCTTTTTTATATTCATCAATAAATGAATTTATTCCATCTTCATTGTGTCCAACATCAAATATTATTAATGGTTTTTTCTTTAAAACTTGATATCTTCCATACCAATTTGTTTTTTCTATTGCTTGAATTAATTTTGCACCTTTTATTTTAAAAAGATATGAAATTATATCGTAAGCTAATTTTGCATTTTTTTGTTGGTGTTCTCCTTTTAAAAATTTTGGCTGAATTTTTTTATCATATTCACAAATAAAAAGTGGGCAGGCTTTATTTTTTGCTTTAATTCTTAATAATTGTAAAACTTTATCATTTTGTTCAGATGAAAAAATTGGAATTTTATCTTTAATTATTCCAAATTTTTCTTCAGCTATTTTTTCTATTGTGTTTCCCAATATTTCTTTGTGATCCATTGAAATTGGGGTAAACGCAACTAAATCAGGATTGCACATTGTAACACTATCATGCTTTCCGCCTAAACCTGTTTCTAAAATTGCTATATCAACTTTTTTATTAATAAAATGATTAAATGCTAACATAGTCATAGTTTCAAAAAATGATGCTTGGTTTTTTTCAATTGATTTTTTATACTTATCTATTAATAGATTGATTTCTTTATAGCTAATTGGCTTCCCATTAATCCTAATTCTTTCCCTTAAACTAATTAAATGTGGAGATGTATAAAGACCAACATTATAGCCCAATAAACTTAATGAGCTTGCTATCATAGCTGATACTGACCCCTTACCATTTGTTCCTGCAATCTGAATGCAACGTAATTTTTTTTGAGGATTATTGCAAGATTCTAATAATTTCTTAGTTCTTTGCAGTCCTAATTTTATTCCTCTACTTTCTAAAGAATATAAATATGATATAGTATCATTCACTTTTAATTTGTATTAATAATAGATGATTCGTATTGATTTTTAAAATCTACTAATGCTTCAAAAATTCCCTGTGCTATTTTATTTTGATAACTTGATTTAGCTAGCATTTTTGCTTCTTGTGGATTTGATAAAAACCCTGTTTCTACTAAAACATTAGGCATAGATGCCCCTACTAAAACATAAAATCCTGCTTGTTTTACTCCTCGATCAGGAGTAGTAAGCTTTTTGTTTAATGATTTTTGAATTAGATCTGCTAAAACTTCACTTTCTTTTAAAAATTCATTTTGTGCCATTGTTGCTAAAATTAAATTTTGAGGATCAGAAAAATCATTATATTTTTCTATATCTTGTTCCATTCTTATACTTGCATTTTCTCTTAAAGCTACTTCCATTGCATCTTTTGATTTCCCAGGACGCAACAAAAATGTTTCAAAACCTTTAGCATTTTTATTATGAGGAGATGCATTTGCATGAATACTTATAAAAATTTTTCCTCCTGATTCATTTGCTATTTTAGTTCGTTTCCATAGTGGTATAAAATCATCTTCTTCTCTAGTATAAATTACCCTAACACCCATTTTTTTTTCTATTAACTTTCCTAATTTTTTTCCTATTGCTAGATTTACATCCTTCTCGTAAATATTATGAGGTCCTATTGCTCCTTTATCTTTACCACCATGGCCTGGATCTATGACAATAGAATCAAATAACCATTTATTTCTTGATTTTTTTATCTTAGCTGCATTTGCGGCTATATTCGTTCGCAGAGATATTTGAATTTGTGTTCCTTCTTTATTTTGTATTAGATCATAATCATCAATTTTTGATTTTAATAAAAAAGATATCTGTGCAGAATTAGGAATGAGGGTTGAATCACCAAATTCATTTTTAATTATATCATAAAATTGTAAACATTTTATTTGATTAATTGGTGATCTTATTTTAGAATTTACTATATTGGTTGAATCTACTATTCCTCCTGGAATTGTTATATTCATCCATCCAGAACGATTTATTGATGCAGATATGCTTTTATCATTAAATTTTTGCGAAGATAGAATTGTAACCTTGCTTCCATTTGATTTAGAATTTATGCTTATCGAATGTAAATTATAATCAGGCTTATTCGTTATTAAAAATTGATTTATAGTATCAATTGTTGCATTTGGTAATACAGATCTATTCAATAACATTTCTATAGATGGTAATGTAATATAATATGAATTATTATAAAATATAACAGGACTAACTACTTGAATTATCTCATCATTAATTTTTACATAAGAACAATTTTCAGAGAAAATAACTTTATTTCCATACAATCCTATCCAAAACTTGTTTTTTTCAGGATAGTAATATTCTTTTACTCCATGATTTTTAACAAAAGTGTTTAAAGAAATATATTCTTTGTTATTTATTTGCTCAATTTTTGTTTTTACTGATGATGAAAATAAAAAATTAAATAAAATCAAATAACCAAATAAAAATTTCAATGTTTACTCTGATTCTTTTTTATTAAATATTTTTTCAAAAAAAGTTTTATTTTCTTTAACCTCTGATTCTATATTTAAAAAATCTTTGCATGTTATATTATTATCTACTATAATTGTGCTGTCTATTTCTATATCTACATCTATAAAAATTTCTACTCTTCTGTTTTTTCTTTTTCCATTAATGGTAGAATTATCTTCTATAGGAGAAAACTCTCCTATTCCTACTGTAGTAAACCATTCTTCATTTAATTCAATAGGTAGCCTGTAATTATTACATTGATTAGATGACCAAAACTCTACTACCGATAAAGCCCGTGCCGACGAAAGTCGTAAATTTGTTTGATTATACCATTGTTTTGCTAATCGTTTTGAAATTGGCGTATTATCAGTGTGTCCCTCTACTCTTATTTTTTCAACTATTCTTTGGCAACGCTTTCCCAAATCTTTTTTCAAAGAGTCTATTGTATAAAAAGTAACCAACGTGTCTTGATATTGAGGAATTTGCATATATTTAAATTGTATTGCATCAGAAACAATTTTTCCTACAATACATAATTGTTCTTTTGATTTATTATTTATTTCTGCTAGGCCACTTTTAAAAAACTCATCTCCTGGTATGGTGATTTGTAATCCTTTTGTTCCTTTTTTAATTGATATTGGTGTTTTAATATCCATATTTAAAAAATCTGAATTACTATCAATAAATCCATCTAAATAATATGGATCATATGATCCATTTCCCATTTCTTCTTTCCAGCCTGGATCTCCAAAACATAATTTAGAAATAGGATCACAATCAATAAAATCTTCATATTCTTCATCAAACTTTCCATTAGAATTAATATCATTATATTTTTCTGCCTGTTCTCCATCTAAATATCGCTGTCCCTCAGATAATAATGTATCAATTGTTAAGAATAAGCTGTTTTCCATTTCATTAATTAGAACAACAGATAATAAAAATGCTGTTAATAACAATGTAAAAAGGTCTGCATATGACATTAGCCATGTGCTTTTTCCCTTTATTTTTTCAAACATTAATTTCCTTTTCTTTCTTCTTCAGATATATATGCCTCAAGTTTTTCACGAATTTTTATAGGATGATCATTTTGATGAATTGATAATGTACCTTCAACAATCATTTCTCTAGACTCTAATCTATCTCTTGATCTTCTTGCTAATTTTCCTGCTATAGGAAGAAAAATTAAATTTGATATAATAATACCATATAAAGTTGTTTTTAAAGCAAGGCCCATACCACGCAATAATTCAAAATATTTATCTCCAATACTTGCTCCCACCCCAACATCTGAAAATCCACTTCCTAACATCACGATTAAACCTATAACCGTTCCTATCATTCCAAAAGCCGGTGCATATTCTCCCATTTGATAAAAAATTTCAGTTGCATTATTATCTCTTTTTTCAAAATTCTTCAATTCTAATAATAAATGGCTTTCTAAGCGTTCTTTTTTATCACCACCTAAAGATAATTCAATAGCATTTTTTAAAAATAAGTTTTGTACACCTTTAATTTGTTTTTCTAAACCAAAAACGCCCTTTTCTCTTTTTATTTTACCCAAATTAACTATTTCATCAATTAAATTATTTTCTTGAATTTCTTGGTTTGTAAAAACATTTGATGCTGATTTAAAGGAGCTAATAACAGCTTTAAACGGAAAATTAACAAATGTTGCAGCCAGTGTTCCTCCTATTACAATTAAATAAGCTGAACCTGAAGTAAAAATATCAATACCTCCGCCACTATCAATAATAGCTATAATTATCATAGCTACACCCGTTATTAGTCCAATAATTGTAGATAAATCCATTAATTGTCTTCCTTTTTCGGTTTGTTTTTTATAATTGTAAAAACTTTTTCATCTTTTTTGGCCATTTTAAACTCTTCTCTGGCTATTTTTTCAATATACATAAAATCTTTTTCTAATCTTTTTTTTTCAACTTCTAGAACATCTAACATTTCTATTTTTGTTTTTATTTCTTTTTCTATTTTTTCATTTTCTTTTTCTATTTTTTTATATTCTAAATAGCCCATATCATTAAACAAAAAAATAACTGAAAAAAAAATAAAATATATTCCAAAAAAAATTATTTTATATACTTTATTATTTTTATTTGATCGATATTTATACATCTTTTATCATTTTGATAATTTTAGATCCTGAATACTTTCCTTTTTCTTTTAATTCTTCTTCTATTCGTATTAACTGATTATATTTTGCTGTTCTATCTGTTCTTGATACTGACCCTGTCTTTATTTGTTTTGACTTAATGCCAACAGATAAATCTGCTATAATTGTATCTTCTGTTTCTCCTGATCTATGTGAAATAATTGTTGATATATTATTAGCTTGTGCAATTTCAATTGATTTTATTGTTTCGGTCAATGTGCCTATTTGGTTTAATTTAATTAAAATTGAATTAATTGCCTTCTGATCAATTGCTTGTTGTAAAATTTTAGGGTTTGTTACTGTTAAATCATCTCCAACTATTTGAATTTTTGAACCCATTTGAGCATTCAACTCTTTCCATCCTCTCCAATCACTCTCATCTAAACCATCTTCTATAGAAATTATAGGATAATGCTTTTCTAAATAGTCATAATAATTTATCAACTCTTCAAAATTGATTTTTCTTTTTTCTGATTTTAAATTATATAATTGCTTTTCATTATCATAAAATTCGCTAGATGCAACATCTAATGCTATAAAAATTTCTTTTCCAGGCTTATAGCCTGCTGATTCTATAGATTTAACTATATATTCTAAAGCCTCTTCATTTGAAGATAAATTTGGTGCAAACCCTCCTTCATCTCCAACAGATGTATTTAAATGTTTTTTCTTTAAATTCTTTTTTAAATGATGAAAAATTTCTACTCCTGCTTGCAAGGATCTTGAAAATGTAGAAAATCCTAATGGGAAAATCATAAACTCTTGAAAATCTATATTGTTGTCTGCATGGCTTCCTCCATTAATAATATTCATCATTGGAGCAGGCAAATAAAATTCTTTGTCTTTAGAAATAAACTGATAGAATGGAATTTTCTTATAGTTTGATGCTGCTTTTGCCGATGCAAGAGAAACTCCCAAAATAGAATTAGCCCCTAAATTAGATTTGTTTTCTGTTCCATCTAGGCCTATTAATGTTTTATCAATTAATTCATAATTTAAAGCATCCATCCCTTTTAAGACTGGCAATATTTTTTCTTGAATATTGTTTATTGCCTTATAAACACTTTTCCCTAAATAAGCTTTTTCTGAATCTCTTAATTCCATTGCCTCTCTTGTTCCAGTAGATGCCCCACTTGGCACTGCAGCCCTTCCCAATGTTTTATCATTTAATATCACATCAACTTCAATAGTTGGATTTCCTCTTGAATCTAAAATTTGTCTGGATCTTATTTGTTCTATTTTGGGCATTTTAAAGTATATATTTTATTTTTTGGGTTATAAAAATTTTAATTTATCTTTTTTTGAAATAAGTTTAATAAATGAAACTTAAATAAATATAATGAGTACATATCTATAATCTATAAAAATAATGCTAAAATTCATTAAAAATATTTCACTTTATATTGTTGGATATATTTTAATAAGAGCTATTTCTTTTTTCTTATTGCCTTTATATACTAATTCATTTACAAAAGAAGAGTTTGGAGTCTTTTCAGTTCTTTTTATTTTCATTGCTTTTGCTCAGTTTTTTTACAGCTATGGTATGGACGCTTCTTTAATGAAGTTTTTTGTAAAAAGCAAAAATCATAAAAAAATATATTCTACAATTTTTATATCTTTGCTTTTTTCTTCTTCGTTTTTTTCTGCATTAATTTGGCTTTTTTCTACTCAAATTTCTTTTCTTTTATTAAAAGTTGATTATTCTTATTTTTTCAAAATTGCTTCTATTATTTTATTTTTTGATTCTTTTTCATTTAGAATTTTAGTTGTTCATAGAATGGAAAACTTTCCTATTCGATATTTATTGTTTTCTTTAACTAGTGTAATTACTACTTTTTTAGCAAACTTTTATTTCATTTATATTATGGGATGGGGGATTGTCGGAGCGCTATACTCTACTCTATTAGGATCCCTTTCTATATTTATTCTTTCTTTACCTTTCATAATAAATAGGGTTTCATTTAGTCACTTTTCATTTCTTACTTTAAAAAATTTACTTTTTTTTGGCTTTCCTTTTTTGCCCTCAATTATATTTCAAATGATTATTGACTTTTCAGATAGACAATTATTAGTTTATTTAACAGATTTAGAAACGGTTGGATTGTATAGTGCAAGTTATAAAATTTCTAGCATTTTACTATTTTTAATTTCTGGTTTTCGTCTAGGATGGGAACCATTTTTTTTAAAATTAAATAAGAATAGATCTGATATAATTTCTAAAGTTTCTAATTTATTTATTTTATTTCTTATTACAATTTTATTATTTACAATTTTATTTATTGAGCCTATTATTATTAATAGTTATAAATATTTCAAGTTTTCTATTATTGGTGAAAGTTTTTGGAGTGCCTTGCCAATAATACCTATTATTATGTTTGGATATTTATTTTTAGCCTTATATCATCTTCAAATGCCTGCAATTTTTTATTTTAATAAAACATCTCTTCTTCCTTTATTTAGATTTTTTGGTGCATTTTCAAATATCATATTAAATTTACTTTTAATTCCATTCTGGGGAATTTTTGGTGCAGCAATCGCTACTATGTTTTCTTTTATTTTTATGGCACTTCCTATGTTTTTATATACTAACAAACTATTTAAAATTCAATACAATTGGATTATAATTTTATTATATTTAACATATACTCTAATGATATACTATGTTAATTCAATTTATTCTATAAATTTGCTGGGATTAATAATCCTTTTTCTTCTAGGTTTATTTATGATTGTTTATGAACTAAAAAAAACATTTTTGCTTCTTAAAAAAGATTTAAATTAATATGAAAATATTTTTTATCGACTGGAACAATATGACCCCTCAATATACTTTTCCTTTAATTGATTCTTTTAATAATAAAAAAGGGGTTGAACCATATTTCATATCAAATACCCAAAACAAAGACAAAGAATTATCTTCATATTATAATTTTAATTGCATAAATATATTTTTCCCGAATAAACATAAATTTTTTAAACCTATTATTTTATTTTTTAATTACTGTCTTTTATTATATAAAATATTCAAAATAAGACCTGTTATAATTCAATATAATTGGCTTTCTATTCCTGCAATTGATTATATTTTTATCAAATTATTTAAAATATTAAATATTACTGTTTTTTTAACTCAACATAACTATATTCAACATCATAAAAATTATTTACGTTTTGGTGAAAATTTAATTTTTAACAATGTTGATGTTATTATATGTTTGAGTAGCTTTGTTAAAAATCAATTTTGCTATTCTTATCAAAAAAAAATTTTTGTGATACCTCATTCAAATTGTTATGAAAAAAGATTAAAACCCATTAAAAAAAATTTAAATCAAATAATATCTTTTCTATTAATTGGCAATATTCAGAAATATAAAGGCATTGAATTTTTAATAGATGTTATGCATTGTTTAAAATTGAAAAATTATAAAATTCATCTTAATATTTATGGCTCTGGGGAAAAGGACTATATTGATTCTTTAAACAAAAAAATAATCTATTTAAACCTCGAGAATATGATTTCTATTACAAATCAATTTTCATCTTTTGACAATCTATGCTATCAAATTAGTCGTTGTGATATTGGCTTGTTGCCGTATAAAAAAGCAAGTCAAAGTGGTCTTCCATATTTATATGCATATTATAAAAAACCAATGATTATAAATAATGTTGGGGGTTTAGTTGAACAATCTTGTTCATCCTTTTGTAATATATCAGAATATAATGTTGAAAGTTTTTCTTCTAGTGTTATTAATATGTTAGATAAAATTAAAAACAACTCAATAAAAAATTCTGAATTTGAAAAATTTTTATTATCAAATAGTTGGGATAATTGTATAAATAAATATTTCTTAAAATATCTTCAATATGAAAATTAATTTAAATCCTTGTTTTTTTTCAATTGATCTTCCCTGGAAAACTATTTTAGATCAAGAGGGTTTATGTTACAATACTATTAAAGAGTCTAAAAATAGCTATGCTTGTGTTATTGTTTCTGATATTACAGAAATTTCATTAGAATGTATTTTTAATTATGTTAATTTGGGAGGAACTCTTTTAATTTCTTCATACAAATGGAAATCTTTAACAAATACTAAAACTTTTAGTACTAAAAAATCTTTATTAGTTCCGAAAAAAAATTCTTTTTTCTCTTCTGTTGAATATGTTGAAATCTATCATAAAATTGAATATCCAAAAGATAAAAAAATTATACCTTTAGATGAGAATTTATTTATTTATAAATATTTGATTGGAAAGGGTTGTATTGTTATACATCCGTTTGATCTAAAACAAATTTTTAATAATAATCAAAGTATTCGAAAACAATTTTATGATACAAAAAATGAACTGCCATCAGAAGTTGTTTCTAAAACTAATAAAGGAAAAATTAGAAAAGCATTATTTCTTTGTTTAAAATTTTTATATAATTTCAAAAACTATCCTTTAATTCGATCTAATTATAATCCCGAAAATTTTTCTTCTATTTTTTGTTTTAGAATAGATTCTGATTTTTCAACAATAAAAAATGCACATAAAATTAACTCTTTATGTGAAAAATATTCTATTCCAGCTACATGGTTTGTTGAAACATCTTCTAAAAGCATGATAAGCTCTGTTTATAAAAATTTTAAATCCATTGAATTTGCTTTTCACAATGATAGACATATTGTTTTTAAAAGCGTGGCAAAAAATAAAAATAATATTATCAATGGATTAAACAAATTAAATGATTTAAATATTAAAAATTTATACGGCTTTTCCGCTCCTTTTGGAGAATGGAATGAGAGCTTATATAGAGCAATGGAAGATAAATTCAAATATAGCTCTGAATTTTGTTATGATTATGATAATTTTCCTTCTTTCCCAATAATAAATAATGTTTTTTCAAGAACACTGCAAATTCCTATTCATCCTATTAGTATAGGAAGATTGAACAGGTCCCATTATTCAAAATCTGAAATGATAGAATATTATCTAAATATTATAAATGAAAAATATTTTAATCATGAACCCATAATATTATATTTTCATCCAAATAATGAAAATTTTATAGTTTTAGAAAATATTTTTAAAACAATTAAATCTTTAAATATTAAAATTATGACAATGTATAATTATTATAAATTTTGGATAAAAAGAATTAAATATAAACCTAGTTGTTTTTTAAAAAATGAAACTGTTTTTATAGAAAATAATATCACTAATATCGAGATATTATATAAAAACAAAAATGCTTTTTTAGCCAACCAAACAGAAATTAATCTGTTTGATTTGTCGTTTCAAAAGCCTTCAGATACTAAATTTAAAGCAAATATTAAAAAAATACGTAAAAAAAATTGGCGTAATTTATTATATGATTTTGAACGATATAATTCTATGAGAAAAATGTGAAAATTCTTTTTGCTTCTTATCAATCAATTTCTTTTATGAGGGGTGGGCCAACTTATAAAATTAAACATCTAAAAACATCTCTTGAAAAACTTTCAATTAATATAGATTTATTTAATCAATGGGAAAATATTAATAACTATGATTTAGTTCATTTATTTAATGCTCATTCAGGAACATATCATCTAGCCAAAAGTTTACAAAATAAAAATATTAAATATATTGTAAATCCAATTTTTTATAGTCAGCATTCTGAAAAAATTTTGTCTTCTTATTTATTTGCCCAATCAATGATTAATAAAATATTAAAGGGAACTTTATCGGAAATATCTATGGTTAAAGATGTTTGTAAAAATTCTGAAATTATATTGCCTAATACTATAGATGAAAAAAATATTATTAAAAATGGTATGAATTTAAATTCATCAAAATTCCACATTATTCATAATGGTGTTGAAAAAAGATTTTTTAATGCTAATCCTGATTTATTTGTTAAAAAATATAATATATCTGATTTTATTCTTCATGTTGGACATATAGGAGCAGAAAGGAAAAATACCTTTAGGTTTTTAAAGGCTATTGAAAATATTGATTATCCCTGTGTTATTATAGGAAATGTTTTAAATAATTTAGAAGGTAGAAAATGCTTAGATTTAATTAAATCTAATAAAAATATTTTATTTTTAGACTGGGTAAAACATTCAGATCCAATTTTAGAATCTGCATATGCTGCTTGTAAAGCGTTTGTTTTGCCTTCACTATATGAAACGCCTGGACGCGCTGCTCTAGAGGCTGGTCTTGCTGGTAGTAATATTGTTATTACTCCTTTTGGAGGTACAAAAGAATATTTTTTAAACTTTGCTCAATATACCAATCCATATTCTATACAAAGTATTCAAAATAGTATTATAAAAGCTCTTAATTCTCCAAAAACTTCTAACCTGTCTAATTATATCAATGATAATTTTTTATGGGATAAAATAGCACAACAAACCAAAAGCCTCTATTTTAATATATTAAAAAATAAAGATTAACTTTTTTGAAATTTACAATTATTATAATTGGGTATAATACTTCTCAGGATTTGAAATCTTGTTTACTTGCAATTAACAAACAAACAGCTATTAATGCTAAAATTGATGTATTATATGTTGATGATGGTTCTAAGGATGATTCAGTTGAAGTTTTTAATAATTTTAATTTGAAATTTGCTAAAAATTGTATTGTTCACCATAAAAATCTTGGCAGAAATCATGCTAGAAACAGTGCAATAAAAGCTGCCACTGGTGATTGGTGTTTATTTATAAATAGCAACATTATTTTAAATAACAATGTTATTAACAATTATTTAAATCAAATAAACAAAAACAAGGCTGATATTATAACCGGAAATATAAAATATTCTTGCCATGATAACGTTTTTGAAAAATATCTTAATAGCTCTATTCGTGGTCTTAACAATTATAAAAAAAAACAATTTATACCATACTATTATTTATTATTTAGCAATGCCTGTATCAAAACTTCTATTCTTAAAAAAAACTTTTTTAATATTTTATTTGATGGCTATGGTGGTTCAGAATTAGAACTTGCTTATAGATTAAATAAATCTTCTAATATTTTATTTGTTCCCGATACTATTGCTTTACGAAACAATCATCCTTCTCTTAAAACTCATATTTATCGTATTCAATCTTTTGGAGAAAATTATATTGATTTTTTATTTGATAAAATTCTATTAAATGATTTACCCTCTGTTTATAGAATATTTAAATTATTTACAAACTCCTTAATGATTGTTTTTTTTCCTTTCATAGTTTTTAATAGGTGGTTTTTATTCAAAATTATTCCTTTTGTTCCAAAAGACAGTTCTTTTTTATTAATAAAATTTATCTTAGGTCTATCAATGATTATTGGAATTATAAAAAATACTTTTATTAAAAAATGGCAAAAATAGTTTCTTCTATAGATATTGGAACCAATACTGTTACTCTTCTAATTGCAAAAATAGATAACTCTAAAATTATTTCTATTTTTGAAGCAGAAGAAATAACTTCTTTAGGTGAGGGAATTCATCAAAATGGATTGATAAAAGAAACATCCATTAATAGATGTATAAAATACTTAACTAAATACAAAAAATATATTAAAAAATTTAATGTTGAAGAAGAAATTTGTATTGCTACTAGCGCACTAAGAGAAGCAAAAAATAGTCATTCTGTTTTAAAAAAAATCAATTCTATTAATATTTTTCCTAAAATAATTTCTGGTATTCAAGAAGCAAGACTTGTTGGAGATATTATTAAATATGAATTTGCTAATAATCTTAATAATTCTCTTGTTATAGATATTGGTGGAGGAAGCACTGAATTTATATTATTTAAAAATTCACAAATAATTGATGTTGAAAGTATAAATCTTGGCTCTGTTACCTTGTTTGAAAAATTTTTTTCTGACCCAATTACAAATGATGCGATTATTCAATCCATGTCTTTTGTTATAAATCTTCTTAATAATTCATTTATTAAAAATCATTCAATAAACCATCTTATTGGCGTGGGAGGAACCATTACTTCTTTATCTGCCATGTATAACAAAATAATTCCTTATAATAGCAAACTAGTTCATAAATCTTTATTGCCTGCTACTTCATTTGATTTTTTTTCTAATATTTTATTAAAATCTTCATTTCAAAAACGATCTCAACACCCCCTATTAGATTCTAAAAGGGCTCGTGTAATCCCAGCTGGTTACATTATTTTAAAAGAAATTATGAATTATAAAAATTTTAATAATGTTCTTGTTTGTGAGCGCGGATTGCGATGGGGAGCTCTTTTATAAATTAAACCTCTTCATAGTCTTGTTCCATTAATTCATTTTCATCTACTTCTTCCCAATCATCTCGATTATAGCTATCGTCTTTTTGTTCTTCCTCTTTCTCTATATTTGAATAATTAACATTAATTGGTGGAGAAGTTTTTAATGATTCAACCTTGCTCCTTGATAGCTTAGGAATTGTGTCTTCTACAATATAAAACATTAATGCAGGCACCATAGAAAACAAAATCACCCCTAAGGATTTTGCTATTCCTGATGCTTTAAATTTTATGCTTCCTGCAGGATAAGCAACCTGTTCTACACCAAAAACAAAAAAAACAGATACTCCAATAATCAATCCTGATAAAAAAATTACATTTCCAATTAATTTATAATTAATAGTTTTATTTATTAGTGTTTGATATAAAATCCAACTTATTAGAGTAAATGATGCTACAATAATCGCAAACATAAATTCTTTTGCCATTACTATAAATAAAAACAAAACCATTCCTAATGTTAAAATTAAACTACTTACTATTTTTTGAAAATCTATATTCATTAATATTTACCTATTATATTATAATAATACACGCTTTAAATTTCTACCATAGATTACCTAATTATCAAGGCTAATTTAATAATGAATTTATTTTATATTAATTATGTATAAATTATATGAATAAACAATCTAAAATTAAAATTGGGGTTATTGGCACTGGACATTTGGGAAATTTTCATATTGAACAACTTTTAAAAATTGAAGGCGCTGTTTTAGTTGGAATTTATGATGTTTCTAAGTCTAATGCCGAAATTGCCTCAAAAAAACACAACGTAGTTAATTACTCCGCATTAGAATCGTTGCTGTCTGATGTTGATGCCGTTTCAATAGTTTGTTCAACATCTGAACATTTTAACGTTGCCTTAAAAGCATTGGATTATAATTGCCACCTTTTTATTGAAAAGCCAATCACTCAAAATGTCCAACAAGCTGAAATTTTACTAAAAAAAACAACCGATCGAATTGTTCAAGTTGGACACATAGAAAACTTTAATCCTGCTTTTTGTTCAATTAATTTAAAATCTTTTAATCCTCAATTTGTTGAGTCTCACAGATTATCTCCATTCAATTCTAGAGGTACTGATGTTCCTGTTGTTTTAGATCTAATGATTCATGATATCGGCATTCTTTTGTCGGTTATTAAATCTAAAATTAAATCTATTAATGCCAAAGGAATTAAAATTATTTCTTCTTCATGTGATATGGCAAATGCTCACATAGAATTTGAGAATGGTTGTGTTGCCAATCTAACTTCAAGCAGGTTTTCAAACAAAAAAATGAGGAAAATGAGATTTTTTGAAAATAAAAACTATACTAGTATTGATTTTTTAAATCATCATGTTGAATCTTTTGTTTTTAATAAACAAAAGATAAGTTCTTCCAATTTTAATCAATCATTAATAAAAAACAATCATAATAATAAAATCATAAAATACAATGCATTAAAAAAAGAATTAGAACATTTTATTTATTGTATAAAAACAAATAGCAGGCCTCTTGTTGATGGTTTTATGGCAACCCGTGCATTAAAAATAGCCGAAGAAATTCAAAACCAAATTGAAAAATAATTCTTTATATTATATAATAGCAGGGGAAACCTCTGGAGATCAACATGGCGCACTGCTTATGAAAGAAATGTTAAAAAAAAATCAAAACATTTCTTTTGCTGGTGTTGGTGGTAAAAACATGTCAACGTTTTCTTTACAATCATTATTTCTTTTAGAAGATTTAGCAGTAATGGGCTTTTGGGAGGTATTTAAAAAATTTTCTTTTTTTAAACATGTTCAAGATACGATTATAAATGATATTAAACTTAAAAATCCAGATAAAATAATTTTAATTGATTACCCGGGATTAAATCTTAGACTTGCCAAAAAAATCAAATCCTTTTCTAATGTACCAATAATATATTACATCGCTCCTCAAGTTTGGGCATGGAAAGAAAAGAGAGTCAAAATTTTGCAAGATTGTATTGATCAGCTAATTATAATTTTTCCTTTTGAAAAAGACTATTTTAAATTAAAAAATATTAATGCTCATTTTGTTGGGCACCCTTTTTTTGACGAATGGACGCCTAAAAATAAATCTGCATTAAAATCAAATTTAAATCTTAATAAAAATTTTCCTGTTTTAACACTTTATCCTGGAAGTAGAAAAGATGAAATAAAAAAACACCTTCCTTTGTTTATAAAATCTGCATTATTAATTAATAAAAAAATTGAAAACTTACAAATTGTAATTGGATGTGCTCCCAATATTTCTTTTGATAATAATTTTCATATCCCAAAGAATATTTATATTGAAACAAAAAATCCTAGGTCTGCTTTAGAATGCGCTGATTTTGCTATTATTGCTTCTGGTACAGCTACAATTGAAGCATCTATTTTTAATGTTCCTTCAGTAATTGTCTATAAGTCTTCTTTTTTTTCTTGGTTTCTTGCAAAGCTTTTTATTAAAACGCGTTTTATTGGAATGTCTAATCTAATAGCCAATAAAATAGTTATGCCTGAATATATTCAATTTAATGCTTCTGCAAAAAATATTTGTTTTGAAATACTTAATCTTTATCTAAATAAAGATCACTATCAAAAAATAGTAAATCAATTAATTTCAGTTTCTAAAAAACTTGGAGAAAAAGGTGCTAGCTGTAAAGCTGCTAATGTTATAATGGGGGAAACTAATTATTAAAAACTCTTTAATTATCTTTTTTGCAAACATTATATTTTCTTTTTGTTGTTTTTCTTGTAGATGGAAAATTATTGGAAAAGAAAATTTAAACAAAGCCAAGAAAGATAAAAAACCTATTTTATTAACCTTGTGGCATGGTCGTTTTTTGTTTGTTTCATATTTTATAACAAGATGGAAGTATTCTTCTTATGCAATTGCAGGACACCATAGAGACGCAAACAGAATTGCATCTATTCTTTCTAAATGGGGCTTCAAGCTAATTCGTGGTTCAAGCTCAAAAGGAAGTAAAGATGTA
>CAYTPF010000011.1:0-16728 GCA_964439775.1 uncultured bacterium
AAACTTCAGCACCCCTTTTCAAATTATCTTCACAATCCGTTCCGTTTGAGAATATACAATGATTAACATCTTCTTCATAACTAAGATCCCATTGAGCTATAGGCTCCCATCCAACCTGATTACCATTAACTATTATTGGATCACCCCACGACATGCCCCCATCAGAGCTTTTATATAACTTATAACCCTCAAAATCTGCATACCTTGTAACTACATCTAAACTACTTTCAGCATTATCCTGCCAATACAGAGTAACTTTTTCGTGCCCTGCAGTTCCTGACAAAATTGGTATATCAGGAGCTGTAAAACCTTGATAATGAGAATCATACATAATTTGAGCAAATTGCGCATTTTTAATAAGATCATCCAAATCTTCACCCATTATCACACAAAATGAAAATGGCTTTTCTTCTCCAACCTTCAATTCAAATGGACCCGTACTCATAATTAACACACAATCCATACCATCATCACCTTCTTGCCAGAAATCAGTTAATTGAAGACCATCCATAGAATCAAAATGAGGATTTATATCTGCCGAGACTTCATTCTGAGGATCAGATGTATGAAAAAACCATACCTGCTCATCATTTGAAACATTTACAGTATCACCTGCTAATAATTTATATTGAATTTCTTCTCGATTTGGAGAAGAAGGCCTATTTGCACTACCATCACAACAGTTAGTGTTTGATTCACGAGTTCTTACTCCAGGTCTATTATACCAATCAAACCAATGCCAATCGGTCATACCCAATTTATCTCCAGGAAAAATATCTGGATTACCATCTTGATTAAAATCTAGCGGCTCTTCATACTCAGGCAATCTTGGAGAATCTAAAAGCTGAACAGCAGCATAAGCAGTATTAGTTGCACTATTACTAACACCATCAAAATCATATATATATGCAAAGCTCAAACTATCTTCACCACCAGGAGGCTTATCTCTGTAATATCCCATAGCATCATCTGCATTTGTATGGGCACCATTCCCGCCATTATAATCAGCCCAAACCGCATCAACATCAATGTAAAAGCCCATTGTACTTCTTTCATAATCAAAACCCTTACCACCATTAATTTTCGAGCCATCAGGCATTACTAAGCCTTCTACAAATTCACCATCTTCATTTACATAATCACCACTTTCATTTACAACCCTAACAGTTATAAACATAATATCTTCCGCAAAAGAAACCCCATAAGAATGAGCTTCCATCCTAACAGTTATTCCAAGAGGATATCCAGTATTTACATACTCATCACCTGCAGTTGTAACGTAGTTACCTTGGTGTGCCCATCTATCATCAAATTCCATATAAACATCAGTATCAGAAATAAATCTATCACCTACATTTTCATACCAACAATCATCATCCTTCCTGCTACCACTACATCCTGCCAATGAACTATCAAATACCTCAGCCCACCAACCAGGCCAAACACGCTCATATTCACCTGTAACAGCATTATACTCTTTTGGCCATGTATCACTAAAATTACTATGCGCCAATACAGGATAAGGATCTCCAGTATCTGTAAAATCTGATGCAGCTCCAAATATATCACCAACCGTAAAATCACTACTATGAGTCAACTCTCTTGCCCTATATTTTGGCTGCCAATCACTCAAGGCATTATCTGCTGACCGCGTAAACCATGATTCATTAGAACTTGCCCCATAATACTCCCAGTTATCATCCTCTGTCCATGGGATTGCATCAGGTCCATAATCATAAAAATCATATAAAACTTCTGGATCTCTCTCAACAAACTTAGCTCTTTTTGCCCAAGGATAAACCAATCCCATTCTTCCTTCTTGAAAATTAGGGTTAGTCTGCTCATTAATAGTAGTTATATATAAAGCTAAATCACCACTTTCATCTTCCTGAATTGACCACTGATTAAATCCATCAAAATTATTATAATCTAAAAATCTTTTACCTAAGTCACCCTTATCATCAATTGCATTAAAAACAAAATCAACAAATACAGAATCACCATCTCTAATCCACGCCAAGCCCGCATCATTTGACTTCCAAACAGGATAACCTTCAGCAACTCCAACTAAATCCCAATCAAATAAATGAGAATATTTTTGACCAGGCAATGCATACATAAATGAGATACTAGGAAAATAAGAATACTCTCCCCACAAGCCACCAGGATGATGAGAAAAACCATCAACTATACTACCATAGTTTGTTATAGCGGATTTTAATTTACCCTGAAGAAGAAAACCTTTCGCTCTATCCAACAAAGGGTTTGTTGGGAGCGGATTATCATCTCTTGAAACAGAAGGCGAATAATCATATTCCAGATCAACGCTCTCAGACTTTGGCACTCCAGCATAAAGATTCGCTAATGAACCACCACAAAATAAAACTAAAAAACAATATATTAATATATCTCTAAATTTCATCTATATATTCCTAATTAAAATCAATTCTAATAAATGCATTTATCTCTCTCGCACTAGATTCATTCCATGGAGTATCATAATATGACTGAGAAAAAACCTTGTTCAAACCAGTATTAGGCAAACCAACAAACTGATCGTAATAGTCACCAGCATCTCTAGGCGACCCTGTCAATCTAAAAATATCAATAGCATTTCTTCTATCCGTAAGGTTGTATATAGATAGTCCTAATGCAATTTTTGATTCTCCTAATTTTAAATACTTCGAAAATGACATATTTGTTTGATAATAGTCTGGCATCCTCACAGAATTCTTAAACTCGCTCTCTTGAATGATATTTGAACCAGGCGATGCCTGTTCAAGAGGAGTATAAGGTGCGCCAGTTTGATACTGGCTCGTCATAGACACGATTACACCTCCTGGCAAAAATGTAGACAAGGTCAAACTCAAATCATGAGTTCTATCATAAGACATTAAATATTCTTCAGCTGGGGCATCGGTCACAGCTACACCCAACCTTGACCAATCATGCTCTTCATTTGATTTTGCCTCTGACCAAGTATATTGCATATTTAAATTAACAGGCAGGCCCCTTGTCTGAACCATAAAATCTATACCTTGTGCTCTTCCAAAATCATAGTTCTTCATAACCCAATAATCTTGCGTCCCAGATCTATATTTTTGCATTGAAGTCAGCTGATCCATGTTCTTAACCCAAGCGCCCAAATTAAATGCAATATTTCTATTGAGCTGAATATTAAGTGCATATTCATAGGACTCAGTTCTTGCTGGCGTCATGCTTGGATTACCTACAAGAGCATCATCAGTTTGAAACAAGTCAAATGGATCGCCTAAATTATTTGTATTTACATAAATATTCATAAAAACTGGGTTTTGATAATAGACACCATAATTAAAAGTAAATGTTGCCTGATCTGTTATAACATGACTAAATCCTATACGCGGACTAAATCTTAACAAATACTCAGTATCCGTAAACAAAACTGTAGCATTTGAAACACCTGCATCAGTACCGATTGGCTCTGTAAAATCTGTAAATGGCTCACAACCATTATTACAATCATACTCACCATTAAAATTAAAATCTTGATAATCTTCACCCTCATCCCATTGCTGGTTATTATCTGTTTCATATCGATTCCATTGACCATCTTCATTGGCATCATTGTAATAATATGGCAAATATGGAGAAGCCTCTCCATATGGATCAGACCATAGTCGAGTTTTAAAATTTGTATAATCAAATCTCATTCCTGCATTTATAACCATCCAAGGAACTTCAAAAGTGTTTTGAATATATCCTGACAAATCAATAGGCTCTCTACCTACATCCCATTTCCCATTATTATTAGCATCATCAAACGGTTCACTCAATTTAGATGTCCATACTCCATCACCATTCCAATCATCAAAATTTTCAGTAGAATCAATTACTCCATTACCAATATCAAGAAACTGCTCACCTTCATCCCAAATAGAATTTTTATTTCTATCTAAAAATTCTTCACCTATATTCCAAATACCATCACCCATATCCTCAAAAGGCTCAGACAAGGCACTACTCCATTCTCCATCTCCATTATAATCAGTAAACGCCTCAGCAAATTCTTGTATAAATGCATTTTCAGACCACGGATTTTGCACCTCATAATAATTCAATAAATGAGTTTTATAATCAATGCCCATTCTTAGCTTCCATTTAGATGTTATCTGAGAGGTTCCATCAAATCTAATCTCCCTAGTATCTGCATTGGAATTTGCAAAATAGGTATCACTACCACCAAAAGCTCTGCCCTCGTCCCAACCTAAAAAATACAAACTATCAGAATTAAATAATTGCTGCTGAAAAGCTGATGAATAGTCAAAAGATCCATTCTCATTATAAAAGTCATAAGGATCCTGCCCATATTCCATCCAATGCTTTCCCCAACCAGTATAATTTTCATAATTTTCATACATGTCCGGCGTAAGCCAGTATGAGCCATCTCTTTCAACTGCTTTTTCAGTCAAAACCGGACCATCCCATGAGCCATTACTATTCGCATCCAAAAATGGCTCTCCCGAATCGTACAAATCATTATTATTTTCATCAATAAATTCTTCAGTATTAGCCCAACTATAATCACCTGGAACCGCACCATAATACCAACCACTCTTAGCATCTTTATTTGTATACTCAACCCTTCCATTGATATATTGGTATGGCACTATATTAGGATTTTCAGGATCTGAGTATTGCGCTTCTTCAAAAACATATCCAGCCTCTGATCCTGCTGGATATCTCCATTCAAACCAATCAGGATAACCATCACTATCCTTATCCTGCCATCTTACACCTTGAAATTGACCTTGATTAAATTTAGACAACCTAACAGTGTAAAAGGTTTTATCATTTAATGAATGATTAAATTCAAAAGCCCACCTGTATGTATCTCTAAATAATTCATTTTGCCCATCATCCCAATACATAAATGTAGGACTAAAAATTTTACGGTGATTGGCCACTCTCCAATATGACAAATTCGTACGAATAGAATTGGTTGGCTTATAAGTAAATTTAGTAAAGAGATCTCTAGTATTATCAAATCCAAAAGCTCTAAAACCTGCAACATCATCCCATGGCTCCACTTGGTGATCAGGATTGTTCAGCGGATCCCATTCACTATCATTCGGATCATAAAATTTATCATCAAATTCCAAGACGCGATATGCCATCTCAGTAATCTGACCAGACACCCAAAAAGTCAAGTTTGGCACCATTGGAACAGGCCCACCAAAGCCTATATTAGTATCATTAAAATTTCTCAATTCATCGTACTTAGAACCAAATGCACCACCTATAGCACTAGTCTCAAACTTAGTTTTAAAAACATAATCATTCTTACCAGTCGATGTATGATAGTTCGATAGTGCCGACATTGCATCGCCATACTCAGAACTGAATCCACCAGGCTGCCAATCCCATTCTGCTATTGCAAACAAATTCAATCTAGTACCAGAGCCAATACCACCATAAATAGGATTTCTAATATACATACCATCGATCATATATGCAATCTCTCCAGCACGACCACCTCTCACATGAATTTCTTCAAGACCCCTCTCTTCATGGCCAGGAATACCCTGAGCCTTACTTTGAACCCTAACAACTCCAGATTGCAAGCTATATAAATCAGAAGCACTTCGTATTGGCAATGATTGTATAGCATCTGATGACATAGTAATCTTTTTAGCTGTAACATCTTTTTCTACCATTTGACGCTCGCTAGTAACCGTAACAGCATCACCTTGAACAGCACTTACTTCCATATCAAAATTCATCCATACTGTTTGATCCATAATAATATCTACATCCGTTACGATCTTTTCTTTATAACCAATAACCATACAATGAACATCATATTTTCCAACCGGAATATTTAGTAAAATATAATTTCCATCTAGATCAGCCATAGTACCCTTACCAAGCTCTTTAATAAATATTTGGGCACTTGCCATAGGCTGACCAGTTTCATCAACGACCTTACCTCTTACCGTACCATCCGTTCCGCAAAAAACAAAACCAACAAATATAACTAAAATATATAAACTATTTTTCATCAATATGATTTTCCTATATTTTGAATCCCTACAGATCTAATCTTTTTATAAGATTTAAAACCAGTTTCTGGAAACTTATCTAAATCATCTATATTTACTTTCTTTGTACTACTCAACAAGCCATCAAAAACCGTATTTCTAGAGAAAGAATCGCTACTATTTCTAAAATCTGATAATAATATCTTCGAATACGCATTCCAACCCTGATCACCACCTGGATCACAGCCCCAACAATACGAAACCTCATCTCTCACTATATACAAATCTTTAGCCAACCAAGTTACATTCTTTTCATTGTATATAACGCCAGTACCTTTCATTTCCATTGACATGACTCTGGTAATTTTAAAACATTCATCCTTAAATATAAAGGTAGGACCATCTTCAAAAACCTCACCATCAGTATAAGCTCCATCACCATCTGTATCCGTATAACTCTCTTCATCAATCCAAAGATTTCCATTTGCAATGCAATCTACCTGAGTAGAATTGATAGCAATTCCATCTTGACTTCCGCCAACGCTCATGCAAACGCCAGCATCCCATACATTATTATTATATGGAACCCATACCGTATCTCTTTCAACTTTGTAATCCTTGGTTGTATAATAAATAGCATGCTCTGTAGTATCAATCTCAAATGTTTGAACAACCTCTCCATTTCTGAAATTCTGACCGCCCTGCAAATAAAATAAGATTTCATCTATACCTTCATCTTTAAACCAAAAACCAAATTGACCTTCTGGACCAAAGAAATCATACAATTCATCCTCACCATCTTCAATACCCCACTCACCATAATAATTAAAATAGCTTGGATAAATAAATTTCTTAATTGCATCTTCATCTTTTTTAATTAGATGATAATTGTATTCATGGTCGATCAAAGAAGTTGCAGGATCTAAAATATCTGTTTGAGTTTTTGCCAGCTTATACTGAGTAACATCAGTTGAATCTTGAATAATAATGTGATTATTAACAACTTCATTTACTGAATTAATATTTGAATAGCTCAAAGTTTTATAGTAAGAATAATCAAATATATATTCTAGAAGCGGATAGCTATCTCCAGCCTGCGTAATCAGCGCATCTCCAGGATAAATATGAGTTAACTCTGTCTCAACAAAAGTATCATACTCTCCATTGCCATTTACATCAGTATAAGTTTCTGCAAAATCATAACTACCATTGCCATTTGAATCAGTATAATCTTCCGCATCATCCCACTGACCATCGCCATCAGTATCAGTGAATTCTTCTGCGCCATCCCACTGACCATTACCATTTGAATCAGTATAATCTTCCGCAGGATCACATACGCCATTACCATTATTATCATTGTATTCAAAAATCCCAAAAACCATCTCATCATCACAAACGCCATTTAAATTTATATCAACATAAAACTCATCATCACTCCACACTCCATTACCATCTGAATCAACAAAATCTTCAGCAGCACTCCACGAACCATTGCCATCTGAATCGGTATACTCTTCTGCTAAATCATATTGACCATTGCCATTAGAATCGATGTACGGCTCAGCATCTGGGTCGAACTGGCCATTATCATTCAAATCTTCATAAGCTTCATCAATATATGAAACCAACAAGCTATCCATTTTGTCACCTACACTACCATTAGCATCTTTATACATTAAACTATCTGAGCCAATTACTACCATGGTATCTACTTTAAATTCATAGGAAATTGAAGTATTATCACCCAAATCTACGATTTCACTCACTCCATTAGCTACTTCTAAAGTATTTGAATTTTCATAATAACTATATGTTAAAGTTGTATCCCATTCCAAGGTATCAATCAATATATATTCAGATGATATATCATCAATAATTGATTGATGGAAATTATTTGTAAAAGTATCATTGATAGAAATATCATGAGGTTCTGTTAAATTTTCTAGACGAGTAGAATAAACCACATAACGATATTCATCTCCACTAACCTGCTCCCATACAAGCGAATCTACTCTACTAACAGGATCATTAATTTCAAATGTAACATCCTTTGTACTAACAGATTGATAGGTAGTATCAAAAATAGTTTCAGTCAATTCATCAAAGTTACTCGACGGATCAACAGAAACATAAAAATTAGGGAATGTTTGAAAATTCAAAGTATCTTCATCCGGATTAAATACTCCCCCTGACAAATGGAAAGAAGTATATTTATGAAATTGAGCATTTACCTCGCTTTCAAAATCATAAAAGTAATCATCATAAGTACCAATGTCAGACAAAGAACCATTTAATGTATTTTGCAAATTATCAGGCGTTGGATCTGAAATTTCTAAAGAAGCTTTTGTCGGTTCATCGCAGTTAAATGCGAATAAAATTAAAAGTAAGGCAATTATTTTATTTTTCATATAATAATAAGGGTCCAAATTGATTTTATTTTTAACAAAAATTGTTTCCGCCTTGATTGATAATCATAATGAACAAAATATGATTAACAAACAACTTAAAAAAATACTGTTAATTACGTTATTTTTTCAAGATATTTTTTACCAAAAACAAAAACCCTCCATTTAAGGAGGGTTTTGTATCAGACTGAATAGATTACTCCAATTTTATTTCATTAACATAAGTTTCTGCGTAGAAACATTCTGTCCAGACTCTACTTTAATAAAATATATACCACTTGAAATATTATATGCATCCCAAGAAACTTTATAATATCCTGCAGACTTAAACTCATCTACAAGCGTATTTATTATCTGGCCATTAATATTAAAAACTGTTACTTTAACATTTCCAGATTCAGGAATTGCATAATCCAAGTTGGCTAATGGATTGAATGGATTGGGATAAGCAGCACTTACAGAGAAATGAGTTGGAAGACCAACTGAATCATAAGCAAGTGGAGAATCTCCACCAATCTGAATTGTAATTTCTCTCTCTGTTATATTTGTAACAATAACAGATTCTTCTATTTTCATATCATAAAAATTATCATCTACATGCAAATATATATTATCTTCTGGTAGCCCAACAATAGCATCAAAATTATTCCATGAAAGTTCTACTTCATCCTGATCATTCCATGCTACAATTCCATCCACACTTTCATCAGCATAGGTAAATGATGATATTCTCCAAAAATTTGGCTCATTCAGAGCAGTATAAGGCCTAACATCTCTAATAAATTCAGTTTCATTGACCTCATTACCATTAACATCAGGCAAGCTTCCTACCCAATCTGATCTATCAAAAAATAAATCTACATATTTATCTCCCAATGGTATTGGCGTATCGTACTCATCTTCACCATATCTAAATCCTACGCTTGCAGAATCTGATAAACCTAAAGAAACATAATCACCTGATGATCCATTAGATATTCCGCGAGCCCTTAAATTCAATGCCCAAACCTCACTCCTATTTTCTCTTTGTAAGATTTGATCAGGGACATGTGGTCTAAATTTAATTTCAAGGTCTCTTGAAGCATGAATCCAATAACCTTCCCATGGCTTAACTTTATCTATACTATAATATGTTTTGGCACTATTGTCCCAACCATGCAATTAACTCTGCACAAAACCAAAATTCACAGCATCAATCCAAGAATAACTTTGACCAAAGGTTTCAATTACTAAATTCTCTTTATTAATTTCAGAAACTAACATATTTGAAATTAAATTCCAACCATCCTGCAATTCTAATGTTGCATTATCTTGATATTGTGATGGATATTCATAATTAACAACTCCACCATTCAATGTCACAGCACTAGGCTGATTTAGAGTTAAAATATATCCCCTTCCATGCTCTAAGGGAAAAGGATCAAACTCATTAGCAGGGAACTCACCATTTTCATTATATACATACCAAGATGTACCAAAATCACCCAGATTCTGATCTGTACCTAAATTGTCAATCATACCATAACCCAATATATCACCATACATATCAACATTTACAGAATCTGTTAGATCTAATGGACTCCCAAACAAACTCCATTCAGCTGGAAAGCTATAACTCAATCTAGTTGTTGATAATGTAAACTTATCATCACTTTGATCTCTATAGTACTGATAAGCTTCTAAATCCTCAAATGGATTACTATAGCTATAACCTCCAACATCTGTAATTGAAATTCTCAATTCAACATTATTTGGCTCAATATCTTCTAAATCATAAATACTCACTTGAGCTGTATTTTCTTCCTCTAAACTTCTATAATCATTAGTATACCATATCTCATTTTCACCATTAGAAGGATAATCAAAATTTCCGATTTTATACTCAATAGAAATCTTATCAATATATGATGTATTACCATCTCCAGGATTAATAACAACACCATCTCCAGGAATATTTTCTAAATAAGCACCATCAGAAACCTCCCATTCAACAGAAAATGGCATGCCTTTTGTATAAATTTCTGCGCCATTTGGAGTAGTAATATTAATCGATGGCAACATCGCAGTGTAACCACATTCAGTTTCTGAAGGATAACTAGAAACTCCAGAGCTATTAACAGCAACAATAAAATAACAATATTCAGTATTTGGCATCAAACCCTCGCCATTTTGACCATCATCTTTGTAGCCTGGATATGATCTTATATAATCACCAGAATAGCCATCATTTCCAGGATCCCATTGATCTAAAATATCATTAGATAGCCAAGGATAAATTAAGCCACTTACAAAAATATCACCTGAGTCCCATTTCCCATTATCATTCCAATCCTCAAAAGGCTCAGCTTCATCATAAACCCCGTTCGTTTCTAAAATCAATGTTCCATTGCTAGGATCTGTAATTGGATCTCCATTACCAAACGGATCACATGATGGTCTTGGCTCATCTGTAAAATCTTCAGCTAAGTCATAGATACCATTTCCATTTGTATCAAAAAATGGCTCACCTAAATCATATTCACCATTTTTAACACTATCAGGCTCAGCATCCCAACCATTATCACCAAAGCATACAGTAATATCCACATTACAATCTAAAAATATTTCAGCTGCATCCCATTTTCCATTTCCATTTGTATCAACAAACTCTTCCGCATCTTCAAATGTACCACTACAATTTAAATCTTCAATTAATTTTTCAGGTGGATCATACCAACCATTACCCATAGTAAATGGATTCCAAAAATCACTATTTGGAGCATAATTATCTCTATCAAAACAATCTTGCTCATCTCCATCGCATTTATGAGAACAACTTTCTTCTAAAACTACGCAATTTCCACCATTACAATCTGCATTACTACTACATACATCGCTTGGTGATAATACGCCTACATAATTATCACAAACATACTGACAATCTATAAAAAAGTCTTGATTTGATAAATAATAATCATTAGAATTATTAATTTCATCCAGCTTAAATGCATCATCGCCATTGCCATCTACCCATGCTTCAAATGTATTGATCAAACTACCATTTCTAAAAATTTTGTAATGATCTACAAATCCTGGCTTACATTCTTCAATAAAATCTGATCTACCTATACAATCAGTTTCAACATTATAATTCCAATCAAGATTCATATGATACAAAGATCTTGTTAATGGTTCTAATGGATCAGACACCCAGTTTGGCTTACTAGGTGGCTCTTCATCTAAAATTGTAATATTCACAGAATCAACTGAGCATCCTTCATATTCAGTTTCAATCCAACTATTAGTAAATGGGTCAAAATCTTGATGCTCATATCCATGATAAGGATCGCAAACCTCCAAGTAAAACATATACTCTCCAGGCTCCAAATCAACACTAACAGTATCTCCCACAGCATATAAAACATCCATATCATCAAGATACCAATTATAAACCAATTCATCTCTTCTGTAATTCTCCCCTATCCCATCACCTAAATCATCGGTATATACTCCATTTCTATCATAATCAATGTGCTCACCTGGACCATCCCAGATACCATTTGCTTCAGTACCACTCAAGGCACAATCAGAATCCAAGAAATCGTAGAAGATTGGATTTGTACATCCATCCTGCGAAGGGTCAAAAACTTCATCTCCAGAATCATAATCTCCATCAGGTCCATAAAACATAAAACCTTCTTCATCTTCATCGCAAAGTCCATCTAAACCACAATCAAACAAACCTAAAGTATCAGGATCATATGACAAATTAACCAATCTAAACTCATTACTTGGATCAGGAACCCATTCGCCATTGCCTGGATCAAATACAAGATTGGTATATGGTAAGCTTACTTTATGAGTGGTAGAAAATTCATCTAAATACCAAGTTTGATCGCTACCTGCTTCTGCATATGGCTTCTCATTTTTTTCTGGTAAAACTTTAATATCTATATCTGCTTGATCCATTGAGCCATAAACATCATATACCTCTAAGGCAATAGTATGCTGCTTTGCAGACCTATTAATAACAATATTTCTACCTGTATAAGGATCACCATCATCCCACTGGCCATTATTGTTCAAATCAAAGAATGTTTCATCTGAATCATATTGACCATTGGGTGGGTTACCAATATCATTAAAAGGCTCGGGAGCATTATCAGTAAACCAATCATAAAAGATTTCATCAAAATCTTCTTGCAAAACCTCTTGATTATCATCAGGGACTTTATTATCTCTAGATTCTTCCCCGATAATACCAACAACAGCCAAATTTGAGTACGGATCTCCATCATGAGGCACTCTCCATGTTGGACCTAAAATATTTTCTTCATCTGTATAATCAAAATATACCTGCAATTCTTCATCATATTTAAATACAGAGTAATCACATTCCCACCCATCAGTACATAAAACCGAATGAGTATCAGCATCATATCCATCTATATCATTGTTGCCTGGAATAAATGCCTCTACAGCAGCTGTTGGAGCCTCATTCCTCTCAGGATATACAGTAATGGATACATTTTCAGGAAATTGATGACTATAAGGCTCTGGTGGCCATCCCTTAAAATATGTATCCTCTGCGATAAGAGTAAATTCATAAACTTCTGGATCTGATCCATATGGAACTACTGCATTAAATAATGGCTCCACCTTACCACCATAGTAATAATTATCTAGAATACCATCTACATTGTTTAAAATATCTTCACCTTCATCCCATTGACCATTCTCATTTAAATCATTAAATTGCTCTGCATCTAACAATGTATTTAAAAATACATTAGGACCCGATATTTGCTGCCAAACAAAATCAAGCGCATTCTCCCCTGAACCATATTCAGGGTCTGATGATTGAGATCCATCCAAAAATACCGTAATAAAATCTCTATTACCATCCCAAACTCCATTATTTATAGCGCTATCCCATTGGCCATTACCCATATTTTCTGAGTTCCAGCCAGGGTCACCATCACAAATATTATACTGACAATCTGTAAATGGCTCTCCCTGGTCATATATACCATTTGAGTTTAAATCTTCAAACGGCTCACTACAACCTGGACAGCCAACATCATCAAATTGCTCTGAATATTCTTGCAAATCATGAATAAAATTACCTTCTGTACCATCAGGCCTATCATCAGGATCCCAATCATCTCTATTTGGATCTAAATTTTGAGTCCAAGTCTCTAAATTCTGAATGCATAAACTTTCCGTTGTAAAAGAATCATCAGAACAAGTACCAGGATCATATCCATCTTCTTCAGTACTTGGCGTTCTATCACTACCATAATCAAGAAATGTAAACTTACCATCACCCTCTCCTGGCTCACCAGCATCAAAAACACCATTATTTTCAGTTCCTAATGGGTTGTCAATCTGATCAAAATCATCACCATTTGGATCTGGATTATTAATAGGATCATAACCAGGCTCATTTTGACTTAGTATACCATCACTTCCATAATCTAAAAAATCATTTGTATTTGGCTGTCCATCAATCCCAGTGTCCTCAAAATTTTCCATAGACTGATGATAGCCATCATGCTTTACAGTTAAATACTGATCATTTCCAGCCATAGTAACAGGATTTAAATTAGTCCGAGTTATAGCACTTGCTTCAACTGAAAATTCACTTTCAGTTCCACCAACTCCAGATGCCAAAGTAGTATTTAATGAATTTGCAAAATCTTCATTAACTGCTGTAATAACATATCTAAACTCTGTTTCAAAAACATGCCTAGCATTGTCAAATTTCCACTGCGCCAATGGATTCCAAGTAGTATCATTTTCTGCCTCTTCAACACAATCATTATCTATTGGGTTCTCAGAGCCTTCACAGACATCAGGAATATCTATCAATCTATCTAAGAAACCAAGAGCTCTCAAATCTAAGGTAGAATCAACATAATGAAATCTATCAGCTGGAACAATACCCTTAAAGAGCTGTCTATATTCATTAATACAATAATCATAATCTATTAATTCACACAGATCTTCTTCACAATTGCATTCACCATCAAAGTTATCAGTTTCTATACAATTATAAGTGCCGATAACAGGCCCTTTAGCAACTCCAGGCGTTCCGCAATTATCAATTAGTTGCGGAGTCCATATCTCATCTTCCTGCTCTGGGGTTGCTGGATCATCTGCATCTGCTGTTAATACTCTATATATGTAATAATGCGTTGCAGGATATCTAGACTCAATAGTTTGACAACACTCTTCTGTCTCATCCCAAGTTAACGTAATCCACGCCTCAGCAGGATTATCCTCTGGATTATAGCTTGTAGCTACAAGGCCAGTTGGCATTTGAGGTGGAATATTACCTGCAATAATATCAATAAACTCATATTCATATGCAGTTGAATTGTATTCTATAACATTATTTCCAAACCATGTATATTCCTCTAAATCACTTTCACATTCTAATTTATTATCAATATGTCCTATAACGTCTATACTTGTGATTAAATCTCCAGTCAATTCGATATCTGCACAATCATCTTCCAACCATTTGCAAGGATATGTACAAGATTCTTCATCCATATTTTCTAAACATTCATCTCCATCAGAATCAAGATCCCCTTCAACACCCAAACATCTAGGCATTTCAACTAATTCATATACACCATCTCTTAAAACATAAATTGGAAAATCTATTGGAGGATTTTCATCTGCCAAGCCTGTACCCCAATCATCAAAAATAAATTTCAATGTAACAGGACCATCCATATTTGATAAAATATCAGCTGACCAAGTCTCTAAATTATCTGATAAACCTCTAAGCTCTCGAATATCTTGAGTATAATCAGAATAAGGAGCCTGCCAATCATCGTGAGGAAAATAAAATTGAATAAAATTACCTGGATTAGGGGGAGGCTCTGGAAAATCAACTCCATCAGCATCAAAACCATCAGTTGCATCTGGATGCATGCCAAAATAGTTTTCATGATCAATCTCCTCAAAAACACCGAGGCCCAAAACAGTTGCCTCAACCTTCACAGTCCATCCAGTTGGTTCTGCAGGTGTTTTACAAACCTCATTTGAAAAATTTTGCGATAAAAATTCATTATCATAAACAGCTTTTGCAGTATAACAATACTCTGTTTCAGGATCTAAAGCTCCATCTATAGGGTTCAAACTTGAGGTGTTAATTTCAACTGTTCCACATCCATCGCATGTTCTATACAATCTATAGCTATAATTAGTACCATTAAAGCTTGTAATATTATTTGGCATACTAAGATTAATTTCTAATCTTTCCTCTAATGAATCGATTGAAGATATGGTAGGTACCAATAAATCTAATGTTTGCTCTGAAACAGTTCCTGACCATTCCTCAGATGATTCTCCACCTTCATGGATTGCACGTATTTTATAGTTATACACTGATGATGGATCTAGGTTATAATCTATATACAATCCATCACTACTACCTGGATACAGAGGAGTCTGATTTCCAGACTCATCCGTTCTTAAAAGTTCATATGAGGCAATATCCCCTTCAACCAAATCCCAATTTAATTCAATCGCACCTCCAATTGCATAACCACTATTATTCAGGCCTGATTGCTGCGCTACAAGTCCTTCAACATTGCTTGGAATGCAAAGACCTGCATTCGAAAATTCTTCACCAGGATCTACTTCACCATTACCATTATAATCATTAAAAATTTCTTCATCTCCACAAATACCTACACTAGAGTAGTTTGTTGCATCAATGTCTCCACATACCTCACAACAATCAATCTCTAAGCCCGTATTCCCACCTACACAAACTCCTGGACAGCTTGAACTATTTAAAACTGCACCACCATCACACTCACCATTACAATCTATACTAGCAATTCCACCACATTCACCCAAGCAATCCTCAATAGCATCACCATTACATACACCTAAACAATCTTCAACACTACCACCACCACATACTCCATCACAATCATTTATATTACCATCGCAATCGCAATACCCATCAAGAGGATTATTATTACAATCACAGTACTGAGAAGTACCTTGACAAGCACACGGATCCTCTGCAGCCAGCTGATCATCGTCATCTAATCCATAAATACAACCATCACAATCCTGATCGTCACCAGAAAGATACGACTCAGGAAATGCATCACCGTACGCATCATCCAGTCCATGCAAATTGAAAATTCCAAAATTTTCCCAACCTGGAATTTCTTCACCAGAAGTTGTTGCACATACGACATCATCTGTAGAGGCATCATATAATTTCAAAATTGGAACATCGCCATCATTTAAATAATTAGGAAAAGAGCCATCATCTCCCATTGCAGATA
>CAYTPF010000012.1:0-16322 GCA_964439775.1 uncultured bacterium
TGATAATTGGTTTATTATCTATAATATCAGGTTATTTATATACCTCAGGTCCATACCCATTAGGATACAATGGTTTAGGAGATATTTTTGTTTTTGTATTTTTTGGTCTTGTAGCCGTTATGGGTACTTTTTATTTACATACTTCTTATATTAATTTTGAATCTTTAATTTGTGGAATGATTATTGGTTCATTATCTACGGCAATTTTAGTTGTAAATAATATTCGTGATATAAATACAGATCTTAAATCAGGTAAAAATACATTAGCAGTAATTTTTGGTTTAAAATTTTCAAAATTAGAGTTTTCAACATTAATTTTATTACCATACTTTTTGATTATATATTTATATTTTTTAATTAATAATATATCAATATTTTTAGCATTTTTCACTCTTCCCATAGCATTCATATTAGTTTATGAAATATATAATAAAACAGGTGTAGAGTTAAATGATGTTTTAGCTAAGACTGCACGATTATTATTAATTTTTTCATTTATATTCTCTTTTAGCTTGGTTACATGAAAATTGATTCCATTATAATTGAACCTTTTAATATACAGTTGTTAAAACCTTTTGAAATGTTTAATCAAAAGTATTTTGTTAGAACTGGATGGTATGTAAAAATAAAATGCGAAAATTTAATAGGGCATGGTGAAATTGCTCCCTTAGATGGATACAGCCCTGATCATAATTTATATGTTAAAGATAAAATTAAAAATATATTTAAAAATTTAAATGGTTTAGATTTGATTTCATTGAAAGATTTTATTTATGAAAAATTTAAAAATTATCCATCAATACAATTTGGATTTGAAACTGCAGTATATGATTTATTAAGCAAAAAAAAAATGATTCCAATGTCACAATATTTAAATCAAAAATCGCTTAAAAAAATTTTTTCTAATTCTAATCTCAATATAAATTCTGATATCAAACAACTTAATGACATAGTAAAAATTAAAATTACATCATTAGAATTAGATAGATATAAATTATTTTTTGATAAAATATTAAATAAATTTTCTAACTTAAAATTTCGGTTAGATTTTAATGAAATTCTTAATTTAAAAGAAGCAAAAATATGGGTTAAGGAATTATCAGATTATAATATACAATATATTGAGCAGCCTTTGCCTAAAGAACAGGTTTTAGAATTATCAGATTTAAAAGATTATAGTAAAATTCCTATAGCAGTAGATGAATCAATAACTTGCTTAGATTCAGCATATAGAATGATTGAAAATAATTGTGCTGATATTTTTATAATTAAACCAATGATTTCTGGAGGCTATTTGAATACCAAAAAAATAGTTGATATTGCAGAGAAAAATAATATTAAGTCAATTATAACAACTACATTAGAATCTGAAATAGGTTTTTTAGCTAATGTTCATATAGCAGCAGCATTAAATATAAAAGAATATTGTGGTTTTTCAACATGGAATTTATTTTTTAAAAATCCACCGTCATACATAGTTAATAATAATGTTGTTATATCTAATAAGCCCGGATTAGGATATTAATTATGATATCATGGTTTAAAGATAGAAGATTAAAAAATGATCCTCAAAAACAATTTCTTGTATATCAAAATCGATCATATACAATAGAAGAATTATCTTTAAACATATCAACAATACAAAAAGTTTTTTCAGTCTCTAAGATAAATAAACAAGACAAATTGGTAGTTTTTTTACCTAATGGCGTTGATATAGTAGAAATTATTTTAGCTTGTTTTGAATCTGGTATAATAGTTGTGCCAATATCTATAAAATTTACTAAAATTGAATTAAAGAAAATTATAAATTTAATAAATCCAAAGGTTATTGTAACTAATTGGGAATTAAAGAATAGAGTTGATGATTTAGGTATTACAACTTTAGAAATTGAAGAATTTCCTAGTATAGCTAGAGTTTGTCAAGTTTATGAATCCAATTATAGTATCAAAAAGAATGATGTTGCAGCAATTATTTTAACTTCAGGTACAACTGATATCCCTAAGGCTGTAGAACTAACGTATCAAAATTTTGAAGCTAGTTGTCAAAATTGGGATTCATTTTTAAATTTTAAAAATAATGATCAATTTTTATGTTGTTTGCCATTGCATCATATTGGTGGTCTGGCAGTATTAGTAAGAGCATTAATTTATGATTTTAGTATTAATTTGGCTGAATCATTTAATTCTGATTTATTATACAATTTGATTAAAGCGAATCCAGTTTCAATTGTTTCTTTAGTTCCTACAATGTTAGAAAAAATTATTAATAAACCGGATGGAATAGATTGTTTATTACCATTAAGAGCAATCTTATTAGGTGGTGGACCTGCCTCAAACAAATTATTAGATAAATGTTTAAAAAATAAATTAAATATTGTAAAAACCTATGGAATGACTGAAACTTGTTCGGGTATTGTTGGTTTGTGGATTAAAGATTATCCTAGTAAGAAAGAATCATCAGGAAAACCATTTAAGGATGTAAAAATAAAAGTTATTAATAATGAGGTTCATATAAAAGGTCCTATGGTTATGAAAGGATATTTAAATGAAAAGAAAAACAATGAGTATCATAATTCTAAAGATATTGGTTGGTTAGATAAAGACAATAATTTATTTATAGAAATGAGAAGAAAGGATCTTATTGTTTCAGGTGGTGAAAATATAAATCCAAAAGAAATTGAATTATTATTAATGAAAATAAAAAATATTCAAGATTGTGCCATTGTTGGTGTACCAGATGATAAGTGGGGACAAAAGGTGGTAGCTTATATTTGTATGAAAGACAAAAATAATAGTATATCTCCTAAAGAGATTATAGATTATTTATTAATTGATTTGTCTAAATATAAAATACCTAAAGAATTTGTTTTTGTAGATTTTATACCTAGAAATGAAATTGGTAAAGTCATTCTTCAAAAAGTAATATCATTGTAACATTTTGAAAAAAACTATCTATAGAATAAATAACATATAAATTGTAATTTGAATTATGATATTTTCATTTTTAAATATTATTAGATTAATTTTCTTTATTTTTGTATCTGCAAGTATGATGTTGTTGGGTAGTGAATTATTTTTTATAGTAACTAATAGTGATGCTACTGCAGAATATAGAAATGAGCCTCCTCAAAATTTATCAAGTGGATTGTTTAATTCATGGGTAAATGAAGATTCAGATGAATATCAAAAAATGAAGGCAAAAGGTGCTGTTATGCTTGACTTAGATTGGGATAATGATCTTGATCTTTATTTTGGATTTAATAATTCATATATGTTTGAAAATATCAATGGTGTTTTTACTAATATAACTGATAGTTCAGATATTGATACAGATGGATTAATTGGAGTTGTTGCGGGAGATGTTGATAATAATGGTTATCCAGATATTATTAAACAAAGATATCTTGAATCTTTGCCTCATCATCTAATTATGAATGATGGGAATAATGTTTATAATACAGTTGAATATTTACCAAGAGCCTTTTTACCTGATATCCATGGGCAGGGTCTTTTAGATGCTGATTTAGATGGTGATTTAGATATTTTTATTATTCAAGATGAAGGAGATACTCAAGCTTTCTTATATTTAAATCAGGGTTTAAATCCATTTGGAGAAATAGAATTCATACAAGGATATTTTTTAGATGTGGATGATATGAGTACATCAAGGACAATAACAATTGCAGATTATGATAATGATGGAGATCAGGATATATATGTTATAAGAAAATTTTCAATTAATTATTTATTAGAAAATCAAACATTAACTGGTGAGCCTGGCAATATTACATATAATGCAAATCCCGAACCATTCTTCATCGAAGTTTCACAATCATTGGGTATTGATGATCAAGATATTGATCCTGCTGGTAGTATGGGTTATGGTGCAGCTTGGGGAGATTATGATAATGATGAAGATTATGATTTGTATTTAGCAAATTGGGGTATTAATCGATTATTTGAAAATGATAATGGAGATTTTGAAAACATTATAGACGAGTCTAATACTAATGCAGATACATTAAATAATGGTTTATCATGGCCAGATTTAGATAATGATGGAGATGTAGAATTATGGATATCAAATATAAGAACTAACGATGATATATTTATTAATAATTTAGAAGAAGGAAGTTGGGATCCTTCTTATAGTCCTCAATTTTTATCTGCAACTCAAGATATTATAGCTGGAGATTATGATAACGATGGATTAATTGATGTTTTTACTGCTGGATTAGAAATGAGTGAGAATGATGATAATGAAAATGATACTACTTCAGCAAAGTATACAAGTTTGTTATATAAAAATATTACAAATGATTCAACTTTAATCAATAATAATTGGGTGAAATTTCGTCTTGAAGGAGGAAAATATGCAATTGATAATAATGGTTGGTCAAATTTATCTAATAAATCAGCTATAGGAGCTAGAATAACTTTACATACATCAAATGGAAACCAAATAAGAGAAATTATAGCTAGCAAAGGTCATGGAAGTATGGATCCTTTAATACAGCATTTTGGACTTGGATATAATAATAATTTTGATGGTTTTACAATAAATTGGCCTAGTAGAGATACTTTAACAAATCAACCTAAAACAATTTTTTATGAAGGGCCTTTCTCATCAAATCAAATTTATATAATAGTTGAGCATCTAGGTTTAGTTGGTATTAAAGGTGATAGTAATCAAGATAATAGTGTTGATGTATTAGATGTAGTAAGAACAATTAATGAAGTATTGATAGGTGACTTTTTATCTGAAAAAGAATTTTGGGCAATTGATATGAATTATGATTTAAATGCTAATATTTTAGATATTGTTCGACTTGTAGAGTTTCTACTTTCACCTTAATATTAAAAATGCAAATATTAAGAATTTCTTGTTTAATCATGTTACATATTATGATATTTCTTCATATATATGTTTTTGGGGATTCTGTAATAGGAAGTATTGATTTTCAAGAATTTTTTCATTCATTTATTAAAAGTGGAATTATAAATGCTGGTGTTATTTTAGTTTTTATAGCATTTTTAACTACATTAATTTTTGGACGGTTTTTTTGTGGTTGGGGTTGTCATTTCGGTGCGATTCAAGAGTTGTCATGGTGGATTTTAAATAAAATAAATCTTAAACCTAAAACACTAAATTCGAGATTAGTATTCATTTTACCACTATTTATGTTAATCTATTTCTATATTACACCAAATCTTTATTATGCTATAATGAATCCATGGAATAAACCTGAAATTCAATTAGCTTATCCTGGAATATGGGCATTTTTACCAGGATTTTTTATTGGTACATTAACTTTTTTTATTGATGGATTATTAATTGTATACTTTTTAGGTAGAAAAGGTTTTTGTAGATTTATTTGCCCTTGGGGAGCATTTTTAAAAATACCCAATACATTTGCAATGTATAAGGTTAGAAAAACCGGCAATTGTATAAATACTAATATTTGTACTAATAGTTGTCCTGTTGGCATTGATGTAAATTATGAAATTAATAGTTATAATAAAGTAACAAATACAAATTGTACATCTTGTTTAATTTGTATTAGTGATTGTCCTAATAATGCCTTATCATATCAATTCTTAAATCCTTTGAAAGAAAACTTAAATTTATCTGAATATTTTTATAAACCAGATAGTTATAATCAAGAAAAAATTAAAGATTCTTTTAGATCAATAAGAAAATATGATGGATTGATTTTATTTTTAACACTAATATTTGGATTTTCCATCGATGGTTTATATGGTATGGGTCATTTTTTATCTTTTGGTATTGCTTTAATATTTTCAGTTGTTTTAATTAATTTATTTATAAATAAAATAAATTTTAATTTAAAAATTATATATACATTTTTAATTATATTGGTATTTTCATGGCATGGTATGATAAAGTTTTCTATTTGGCAAGGAATTAAAAATTATGAAAACAATAATATAGATAAAGCTATAGATCAGCTAGAAATGGTAACTAAAATTTATCCTAATAAAATGAGTAAATTTCATTTTATGTTAGGTGAATTATATATTAGAAAAGGAAATTTAGATATGGCACAAAAACATACATTAAAAGCAATTAAAATAAATCCTACGCATCTAGCACCTCAAAAACTTAAACAGTTAATTGAAGATTCAATTGATTAATTTATTAAAATTTTTTAAAAATTGATACATTTTGAACTTAATGGATAAAAAAATTTTACATTTAAGAAAAAAATTAGATTTTATAGATAAAGAAATATTGGTTCTATTGGAAAATAGAATGGATATAATTAGAAAGGTTGGACAAATAAAATCTAAATTGGATATTCCTATTGAAGATCTTGATAGAGAAAAAGAAATTATTAAAAAATTAACTGATTTTTCTCATAATAAATTATCCGATAGACAATTAATCAGAATTTTTAAAGCTGTTTTTCAATCTTCAAAAAATGAACAAAGAAAATTATAATTGTTAATTTTAAATGATAATCATTATTGATAATTACGATTCATTTACATATAATTTAGTTCAATATTTTGGTAGTATTAATACAAATATTGAGGTATACAAAAATGATAATATTAGTATAGATGAAATTAAGATGAAAAAACCAAAAGGTATTGTTATCTCTCCAGGTCCAGGAAGGCCTGAAAATGCTGGTATATCAATTAATGTAGTAAAAAAATTAGGGGATCAAATCCCTATATTGGGTATATGTTTAGGTTTACAAGTAATAACATTAGCATTTAGTGGGAATGTTGCCTATGCAGGAGAAGTTATGCATGGTAAAACATCTTTAATAAAACATACGGGTTCTTTAATATTTAGAGATATACCTAATGAGTTTATTGCAACAAGATATCACTCATTAGTTGCATTAAAAAGTGATTTTCCTAATGATTTAATTGTAACTTCTTCTACTAATAGTGGTTTAATTATGTCATTAGAACACAAAAAATTACCTATTTTTGGAGTTCAATTTCACCCTGAATCAATATTAACTGAACCAGGAATGAAAATAGTAAAAAATTTTTTAGAAATAGCGTATTCAAATGCATGAAAAAAGGAAAACATAATTAAATGAATTTTTTAAATAATATAATAGAACAAAAATTGTTAGAAATATCAATTCAATCTGTTAGAGAGCCATTTGATAAATTAAAAAATATAAATAGAGATTTACCAATATTAAAATTTAATGAATACTTTAAGACTAATAATACTGGGATTATATCTGAGTTAAAGCAAAAACTATTATCAAATGAGAAAAAAAGTGATAGAGAATTAATATTAAAATTAATTAAAAATTTACAAAAAACTGGAGTGAGTGCATTTTCTGTTTTGACAGATAAAAGATTTTTTAATGGATCTTTAAGTTTTTTAAAGTTTATAAAAACAAACTCTTCAATTCCTATTATTCAAAAAGATTTTATTATATCAGAATATCAAATTTATCAAGCTTACTTAAATGGAGCAGATGGTATTGTTTTAATTGCAGAAATTCTTGATTATTATCAATTGAAAGATTATTATCAATTAATAAAAGAATTAAAAATGGAAGCATTTATAGAAACACATTCATTGAATGACTTTCATAAAGTAAATAAAATAAATCCTAATGTAATTTTGGTAAGTTCAAGAAATTTAAAAAATATGAAGATCAATTTTGCTGATTTTAAAAAATTTAAATCAGTAATTCCAGAATCAACATTAAGTTTTGCAGAAGGTGGAATTAAATCAAATGAAAATTATGAATGTTTAAAAAAAATGGAATTTAATGGTGCATTTTTAGGTGCCAATTTAATGCTTAAAGATAATCCTGAAGAAATTATTAAAAGTTATTTAAAAAATTAATTTTATGCATAGTGTAGGTATTATTGGATTCGGAAGATTTGGAAAAATATTATCAAATATTTTACAAAGAGGATTTGATATTAAAATATATGATAAAAATCCAAATTTAAAACATACAAATGTTAAATTTGTAAGTTTAGATGAAATAGTTCAAGAGAAAAATATTTTCATTGCTGTTCCGATTAGAAATTTTAAAGATATAATAAAAAACATTGCTCCTAAATTAAATAATACTACAATTATTGATGTATGTTCAGTTAAAATGGAACCTGTGAAAATTATGAAATCTTTTTTACCACAAAATGTTGGAATAATTGCTACTCATCCTTTGTTTGGTCCTGATTCATTTAATATAAATAATAATTTAAAAATGATGATGAATAATACTAGAGATTCATATAACCAATTTAAATTTTGGAAAAATTATTTTATATCTCAAGATATTAATATTATCGAAATGGATCCAAGTGAACATGATATTTTAGCATCCAAAACTCAGGGAATAACACATTTTTTAGGTAGAGTATTGAAAGAATTTGGTATTAGTAAAACCAAAATAGATACTCAAGGTTTTAGTGAATTATTAGATTTAGTTAATCAAACTTGTAATGATTCTTGGGAATTATTTTCTGATTTACAGCTATATAATCCATATACAAATAGTGTAATAGAGAAATTGAAAAAATCAACTAATGAAGTTTCTACAAAATTAATTAAAGGGAAAAAATGATGGAATGGAAAACTGATAGTTGGAAAAATTTTTCAATTAAGCATATTCCTAAATATAAAAATAAAAAAAAATTAACTGATACTATTCAGAAATTGAATACTTTCCCGCCATTAGTTTTTGCAGGAGAAGTAAGAACATTAAAGAAAAAATTATCACTTATACATGAACAAAAAGGTTTTTTATTGCAAGGTGGTGATTGTGCTGAAAGTTTTTCAGAGTTTAATGCTGATAATATTAGAGATACTTTTCGTGTAATTCTTCAAATGGCTGTTATTTTGACTGCAGGTACTAATTTACCTGTAATTAAAGTTGGTAGAATGGCAGGTCAATTTGCTAAGCCTAGATCAAATTCAATTGAATCAAAAAATAATTTAGATTTGCCTACTTATATGGGTGATATAATAAATGATATAAAATTTGATAAAGAACTAAGAGAACCTAATCCTGATCGAATGTTAAAAGCATATTTACAATCAGCTTCAACATTAAATTTATTAAGAGCATTTTCCAATGGTGGATATGGCGATTTAAAGCATGTTCATACATGGAATATGGGTTTTGTTAAAAGTGGAACACCAGAAAAAAGATACAAATATTTAGCAGAAAAGATTCAGGAAAATTTAAATTTCATGGAAGCATTAGGGGTTACATCTCAAAATACACCTCAGTTAAAAAAAGTTGATTTTTTTACTAGTCATGAAGCTTTATTACTACCTTATGAACAAGCATTAACAAGGGAAGATTCAATAACAGGAGAAACATATAATACCTCAGCACATTTTTTATGGATTGGAGATAGAACTAGATTTATAGATAGTGCGCATATTGAATTTTGTAGAGGTATTAAAAATCCTATAGGAATAAAATGTGGACCAACTTTAGATCCAAATGAGTTACCTCAGTTAATTAAAATTTTAAATCCTAATAATGAATTAGGTAAAATAGTACTGATTACAAGATTTGGATATAAAAATGTTGATAAGTTTTTACCATCATTAATAAGAACAGTAAATAAAGAAGGTATGAATGTAGTATGGTCTTGCGATCCAATGCATGGAAATACAATAAAAAGTAATGGAGGATTTAAAACTAGACCATTTGAACAAATCTTAAAAGAAGTTAAAAGTCATATTTTAATTCATTCATCAGAAAATTCACATTTAGGCGGTATTCATTTAGAAATGACAGGTCAAAATGTTACAGAGTGTATAGGTGGTATAAATAAAATTATTGAATCTGATTTAAAAGATAGATACAGGACTCATTGTGATCCTCGATTAAATGCTAATCAAGCAATTGAGTTGGCATTCTTAATAACTGATGAGTTAAAAAATATAAAATAAAGATATGAAATTTTCAGGTGATAAATCAATTTCTCATAGAGCTTTAATGCTTGCAGCATTATGTGATGGAGAAACAATTATTCATAATATATCAAGAGGTGAAGATATACATTCAACAATAAAATGTTTAAGGATGTGTGGAGTTGATATTGATGATAATTCTAATAAAGTTGTTATTAAAGGTGGTACATTAACTGAGCCAACTTCAGAATTGAATTGTGAAAATTCAGGAACAACTGCTAGACTTTTATTAGGCCTATTAGCAGGTCAAAAAATTTCTGCTACTATAATTGGCGATTCATCATTATCTTCAAGACCAATGGATAGATTAACAATCCCATTAGAATTAATGGGGTCTCAAATAAAAAATAATAATTGCAGGTTACCCTTAACTATTAAGACAGATTATTTAATGGGTATAAACTATATTTTAAAAATTTCTAGTGCTCAAGTGAAATCAGCTATTTTGTTAGCAGGTTTAGGTGCTAATAATATTACATCAATCAGTGAAGTTAATAAATCAAGAGATCATACAGAAATAATGATGGATCAATTAGGGATTGATATATCTTCTAAAAATAATATTGTTAAAATCAAAAAGTTAGAAAAAAAAATAAATCCATTTGAAATTTTTGTATCAGGAGATCCATCGACTGCTTCTTTTTTTGCAGCGGCGGCATTGCTTTTGAAAAAAGAAATAATCCTAGAAGATATATTATTAAACCCAACTAGATTAGGCTTTTTTTATTTAATTGAAAAAATGGGAGCAAAAATTGAATTTTCAAATGAAAAAATGAATTTTGGAGAGAAAATTGGTAATATTAAAATAAAGCCAAGTAATTTAAATGCAATTGAAATAACAGAATCTATGATTCCTTCTATTATTGATGAGTTGCCAATAATTTCAATATTAGCAGCAAATGCAGTTGGTACAACTAAAGTTAGTGGTGCTAAAGAGTTAAGATATAAGGAGTGCGATAGAATTGAAGCAATTTGTTATAATTTAAAAAATATGGGAGTTGAAATTTTAGAAGAAGATGATGGTTTTGAAATTTCAAAAAAAGAATTTAATGGAACAACTATTAAAACATATGATGATCATAGAATTGCTATGGCATTTACAATAGCTGGTTTAATATCAAATGGAGAAAATAAATTAGATAATAAGGATTGTGTTAAAATTTCCTGTCCAAATTTTTATGATTTATTAAAAGTGAATATTATTTGAAAAATTTTATAGTAATTGGTAATCCTATTGAGCATAGTCTAAGTCCTGATTTGCATAATTGGATTTTTAAAAAATTAAAAATTAATGCAATTTATAATAAAATTTTGTGTAATGAAATTGATATTATTAGTGAAATTAAAAATGATAAAATAAATGGTATTAATGTAACCTTACCTTTTAAAGAAACAATTATTAATTTTGTTGATGACATAAATCTTCGCGTTAAATCAATTGGATCGGTAAATTGTATTGTAAAAAATAAAAATAAACTTATTGGATATAATACTGATTGGTATGGATTTTCAAAATTAATTAATAATAATAAAGTTGATATTCAAAATAAGGAAGTTATAGTTATTGGTGCTGGTGGTGTATCAAGAGCAGTAATATTTTCATTAATCCAAATGAGAGTTAAAAAAATAAAAATATTTAATAGATCAATAATTAAAGCAAAAAAATTAGAAAATAATATTATAAAATCGTTTCATTTAGATGAAATAAATAATTCAATAAAAGATGATTCAATTATTATTAATTGTACTTCAATTGGAATGATTAATAATGATTTGCCAATTTTAGATAAATTAATAAGTGCAAATCAAACTATTATAGATACTATATATAATCCATATAAAACAGAACTATTGAAATTAGCACAAAGTAAAGGTGCTAAAATAGTTAATGGTATGGATATGTTTATTTATCAAGCAATAGCTTCATTAGAATTATGGCTTAATGATTCTATTGGAGATAAATTAGATTATCAAGAATTAAGAAAATATTTGAAAGAAATTCTATGTTAAGCAGAATAAAAATTTTAACGTCAGGAGAATCTCATGGAAAAGGATCATTAGGTATAATTGATGGAATTCCATCAGGTTTAGAAATTGACGAAAAATTTATTGCAAATGAGTTATCAAGAAGACAAAAAGGATATGGTCGTGGTGGTAGAATGAAAATAGAGAAGGATATTGCTGAAATTTATTCTGGGGTTAGATTAGGAAAAACATTAGGTTCACCTATTGGTTTGATTTTACCAAATAAAGATTGGGAAAATTGGAACAAAAGAATGTCAATTAACTCAACTAATGAAAAAATACCTAAAATAACATTGCCAAGACCTGGGCATGCAGATTTAGCGGGTATACAAAAATATAATTTTAATGATATTCGAAATGTTATAGAACGAAGCTCTGCAAGAGAAACTGCTATGCGTGTAGCTTTAGGTTCTATTTGTAAAAAGTTATTAAAAGAAGTAGGAATAAAAATAGGAAGCAGAGTTATACAGATTCATAATGTAGTTGATAATTCTTCATTGCCTGAAAATTTATCACCTGAAGAATTAAGTCAAAAAGTTGATTTGTCACCAGTTAGATGCTTAGATAATAATATTGAAAAAAAGATGATTAGTGCAATTAAAAAAGCAAAAAAAGAGGGTGATTCTTTAGGTGGAATTTTTGAAGTAATAGCTTCTGGCTTACCTTATGGTTTAGGTAATTATAATCAATGGGATAGAAAGCTTCAGGTTAAAATAACTGAATGTGTTATGTCAATAAATGCTTTTAAAGGCATAGAGATTGGTATGGGTTTTAAACAAGCAAAAAAATTTGGTAGTGAGGTTCATGATGAAATTGATTGGGATGGTAATAAATATATTCGTTTGAGTAATAATGCTGGAGGGATTGAAGGAGGCATGAGTAATGCTCAACCAATTATCATTAGATCTATTATGAAACCAATACCAACGTTAACTAAACCACTAAGATCTGTAGATATATTAACAAAAGAAAAAAAATTAGCTCATAAAGAAAGAACTGATTCATGTTCAGTTCCAGCAGCATCTATAATATCAGAATCTATGATTGCTATTGCAATAACAGATGCATTGCTAGAAAAATTTGGTGGCGATTCTATTGAACAGTTAAAAAAACATATTGAATCTACTGGATTGTATTAGTGATAAATTACAATATTTTTTTGATTGGTATGATGGGTTCTGGAAAAACGACAGTAGGAAAAAAATTATCTAAAAAATTAAAAATGAATTTTGTTGATACTGATTATCAAATAGAATCAATAATGTCTATGTCGATTTCTCAAATTTTTAATGAATTTGGGGAAAATCGTTTTAGAGCAATGGAATCTTCATATTTTATAGAAAAATCTAAAGAAAATGGCATAGTTTTTTCTACTGGTGGTGGAATTATTAACAATAAAAATAATCGAGCCTGTTTGTTAAATAATGGAATATCATTTTTTTTAGATACATCTATTGAAATTTTAGTTAAGAGAATTGAAAATTGTACTAAACGACCATTATTAGAAAAATCTTTAAATTTAAAAAAAGATATGCTCAAAATATGGGATCAAAGAAAGCATTATTATATAAATTGTGCTTCACACATTATTAAAACTGATGTTTATGATTCTGATTTAATAGTTAATAAAATAACGAAAATTATAAATGAAAATCATTGATTCAAATTTCAATAATCATCATACTGTTTTAATAATAGATAGAAATATTATTGAAAATTTAAATAATTACTTGAAAAAATATTCGACTAATAAAAAATTTATAATTATTACACAAAAAAATATTTATAAAATTTTTGAATCAAGTTTTAAAAAGATAAAATCAAATTGCAATTTTAAAATTATTTTTATAAATAATGATGAATCTGCAAAATCATTAAATAGTTATAATAATACTATTAAAAAATTAATTGAATTTAATTGTGATAGAAAAACAACTTTAATAGCATTTGGAGGGGGTGTAGTAGGAGATCTTGCAGGTTTTGTAGGATCTACGTATATGCGTGGAATTGAATTTATCCAAATTCCTACAACGATGCTTAGTATGATTGATTCATCTATTGGAGGTAAAAATGGTGTTAATTTATCTAATGGTAAAAATTTAATAGGCACATTTTATCAGCCTAAATTAATTTTAATTGATCCAACTTTAATCAAAACACTACCTAAAAAGGAAATTGTTTCAGCTTTAGGTGAAATGATAAAATATAGTGTTATTTCAAATGTAGAATTTTTAAAGTATATAAATGAAAATATTTATAAAATAATAAATAGACAGGATATTGATATCATTGAATCAGCTATTGAAAGATGTGTTAAGATAAAACTATCTATAGTTGAAGAAGATGAAAAAGATGAAAACATAAGACAAATTTTAAATTATGGGCATACATTAGCTCATGCATTAGAAAATAATTTGGGATATGGAAAAATTTCACATGGCGAAGCTGTTGCATATGGTATATTGACAGCATCATATTTGTCAATGAAGATTCAAAAATTATCTTTGAAGGAATATCAAATTATATATGATTCAATTAAAAAACTATCTTTATCTGTTATAACTAATGTAAATATTCATAAATTAATTAAAGCAATGTATAATGATAAAAAAAATAGTAATAAAAATATATATTTTGTATTAATTGAAAAAATTGGAGTACCAAAAATTAATAATATAATTGATGAAAATGAAATTATAGAGGCAATTAAACAAAATGAATATATTAGTTGTTAATGGCCCAAATTTAAATTTATTAGGTATCAGAAATACTGATGTATATGGTACAACTACTTTAGCTGAATTAATGATTTGGTTAGAAACATCACAAGAAGGAATTAAGCATAAATTTAAATTTTATCAATCAAACCATGAGGGCGAAATCATAGACATAATACAAGATGAAAGATTATGGGCAAATGGTCTTATTATTAATCCTGGCGCTTATACACATTATTCATATTCAATTAGAGATGTAATTGAAGCTATTGAAATTCCTTCTGTAGAAGTCCATATAAGTGATATATATAATCGTGAAAAATTTCGCAAAAAATCTGTTATTTCAGAAGTTTGTATAAAGCAAATTGCTGGTAAAGGTAAAAATAGTTATTTAGAAGGACTAAAATTTTTGTTAAATCATATTAATGATATTTAATTGAAAGTAAAGATTTATACTGATGGTGCATGTAGAGGTAATCCTGGTCCAGGTGGTTGGGGCGCATTATTAATATATGGTGATAGAGAAAAAAAAATCAAAGGTTTTTCTAAAAATACTACTAATAATATTATGGAATTAACTGCAGCTGTAGAATCATTAAAACAACTTAAAAGATCATGTGATATAATTATTACAACTGATTCAGTTTATGTTAAAAATGGTATAACAATTTGGATAAAAAACTGGAAAAGAAGAAACTGGAAAACATCAAGTAAAAAAGATGTAAAAAATAAAGCATTATGGATTGCTCTAGATGAAGAGTGCTCTAAACATCAGATTCTTTGGAAATGGGTAAAAGGACATTCAGGCCATCCAGAGAATGAAATTGCTGATTTATTAGCTAATCAAGCAATAGATCAAAATATTTAATAAATTTTTAAAATTTTCTTGTTTTTCTCGTCGATAAATGTCTATAATTGATGAGTTGAAAATAAAAATTTATTCGTTTAATTAAACAGGAGGTCTTATTATGGCTGAAAAAGTAGCTTCAACAGGAGTAAAAAAAGAAAAAGGTTATCTTTATTATTTAGGTAAAGATGGTAATGTATGGAGATCACAAATGGCACGAGGTGATTCTAAAGGTGGCAGTGCAGCAAAAGTTGCTGATGCTGGTGTAACTCGTGAATCTGGTTATCTTTATTTTATTGATAAAGATGGAGATGTATCTAGAGCAAAAATGGCAAGAGGTAGAAGTTAAGCTATAAGTATCTAGAATGATATAATTAAAAACCCCGTTTTTCTACGGGGTTTTTTATTTTATGGTTATTCCGGCTTTTATTAATCTATTAACTAACAAATCACCAGTACATTGAATTGGTGTTAAAATTCCCTTTTTTTCATTAAGTTTTTCAAAGTCATTAATAATACACAGAGCAATTTCTGAAATAAACTTTGCTGTTTCACCATATCCAGGATCTCCTCCAGAGATAATTGTTTTTGCTTTTACATTTTTTTTATCATCTTTTCCAATAAATATGGCTTTAAACCAATGTTTGTTACGAAGTTTTTGATTAGGGCCACTTCCAGAAGGTTTTAATGAGATTAACCATTTTTTTGAAAATTTAAATTTTGATAAAATGTTAAAAAAGAAAAATATTAATAATAAAGAAATCAAATTTTTAAATGATTTAATTAAAAT
>CAYTPF010000013.1:0-16132 GCA_964439775.1 uncultured bacterium
ATATCTTAAATTTGTAAAAAGATTAAAAGCTAATAATTTTGCCTGACCACCAACCATAAAATGAACACCACTTGATTTAATTTTATTTTCATTCATAAAATCTACTAATGTATCAGTAGCTTGACCTGCAAAATCTTGAGAAGCTGCATCTTCTAATGACATACTAGAAAACGCATCTTCTATAAAACTCACTGATACTGAAGGTGTCACTGTATGACTGTTAAATCCTCCGCCTCCATAAATTTGAGCTTTGGCTAAAAAAGGAACAGAAACACCAACTATTTTTTTTCTAACACTATAATACTGCGAAGCTCGTGCCCAAGGGAATTCTCCTTCTGTAACACCAAGGCTAGTTCCTGATGTGAAATTATATAAATTACCACCAAATTCAAAATCTGCTTGTAAATCAATAAATGGTAAAGCATCTATATAAAAATAAAAACCTAACATTCCAGCATTGTCTAATGAACCGGGTACAACATTAACATCACCAGATGTTGTTGCTGCTGGTGTTGCAGAAAATAAATCCTGATTACCATATAAACCAAAACCAGCTAATCCATATGCAAATTGCAAACTAACTACTATAATAAAAATTCTACCTAAAAATTGTTTCATCTATTATTCCTTTCAATATTGTATTAATAAACTCTCATTTTTTATGTTAACTATACAAGATATTATTTTAGCTTTGTGTATGGAATTATTACGAAAAAAAGTCATTTCCGATTATCCTTGGATAACAGAAAAAAATAAATTTTTTATGATTTCAGCTGATTATGATGGAATTATATGTGCCTCATTTTTAAATCATTTTTTTAATTGGAAACTCGCCGGTTACTATAATATGGAGACTCTGTGGCTTTCAGAAGATGCAATGCAAAATAAAGAGAATTTAATTTGGGTTGATTTAAATATCTTACCAATAAAAGGACGTACCATCGGTGGTCACATAGTTTCTATTGATGATTCTATTCCTAAAGGATTTAAAACATCCTGTAATCCCAATTTATTATTAAATGTAAATTCAAAAAAATTCAAAAATAAGTTTCCTTTTTCTACTATTTTATTTCTTATGTGGATTCATAACATTTATCCAAAAAATAATTTAATTTCAAAGCTTTTATTATTACATGCTGATGCTGTTTGGTTAAAATTACAAAATTATTCTGATAATGTTAATAATTGGAAAAAAATATTAAGTGATTATGATTGGAATCAAATTTTTTCCAAAGTTAATTCTAAAAAGTTTGATAAAAAAATTGATGAAATTCTATATTCGGAGATGAAAGAAATTGGAGCTTTGTCTAGAAGGAGCAAGTTATCAAGTAAACATTTAAATATTCAAAGCAGAGAATATATATGTAATCCAGATTGGGATGATGATATAATTCTTAAACTATTTAATATTTTTGGTAATGAGTTAGATTGGTCTCCACCTTCACTTCCAATGATTACTAAAAAAATTGCTGGCTCTAGAAACAAAATAGCATTATCTGAAGTAAAAAAAATAGGTTTAAATAATTTTATTAAATCTAATAAAATTTTTTCTTATGCTATTTCTTCTCCTAGGATTTTGAATTATACTTCTTTCAATAAAAAATATTAATAATGGTATTAAAAGAATTAATTAATCAAAAAGGATTCCCTAAAATTTTTTTTGATTCATCTAATACAAAAAATCAATCATTCTGTATTTATGAATTAGAAGAAGAAATAGTTTTAAATTCAAATGGGTGTTTTGTAAATGGATATAAAATAAAGGAAGATCCACTAATATCATTGCAAAATAAAATCACAAAATGGAAAGCTGAGACTAAAAACATTGCCTGTATAGGATTCTGTTCATATAATCTTAAAGATTACCTATATCCTCATATTAACTTTAAAAATAGAACTGATGACACACCCTTATTCTGGTTTGCTAAACCTAAAAAAGTATATCATTTAAATGATACTAATTTTAATTCAAAAAATGTTTCTTTAAATGAATTAAAAAATTATGAAAATTTCAGTTCATATAATAATAATATTGAAAAAATTAAATCCAAATTAAAATCTGGGGATGTATATCAAGTCAATTATACATATCAAAAAAAATTTACTTCTAATAATAAAACTCAAAATTTATATTACAAGATTCGCAATATTGCAAAACCTAAATATGGTTGGTTTATTGATTTAGAAGATTTACAAATTTTAAGTTTCTCTCCAGAAAGATTTTTCAATGTAAAAAATAATACTATTTATAGTAACCCTATTAAAGGTACAATGCCACGCTCAAATAATATTGAATTAGACAATAAATACAAAAAACAACTTCAGGAAAGTGATAAAGACCGTTCTGAAAACTTAATGATTACAGATTTAATTAGAAATGATTTAGGAAAAATTTGTAAGTATGGCTCTATTAAAGTTGATAATATTTTTAATATTGTATCTTTTGAAACAGTTCATCATATGGAGTCAAAAATTTCTGGGAAATTACGAGCTAATATAAATGAAATTGAAATTTTTAAAGCTTTATTTCCTGGTGGTTCAATAACAGGAGCTCCAAAAGAAAGTGCCATGAAAATTATTGATGATTTAGAAAATTATTCTCGAGAATTATATACAGGCTCAATTGGATATATTAAATCAGATGGTACTATGGATTTTAATATTGCTATTAGAACAATGATAAAAAATAAAAAAACCTTAAATTATTCCGTTGGTGGTGGAATTATTTGGGACTCTGTATCTAGAGATGAGTGGAAAGAAACAAAAACAAAAGCTGAGATATTATCTGATATAATAAAATCAAATGAATAATGAATATATATATTATGTAAATGGTAACTGGATTAATAATAATAAATCAACAATTCCCTTTTCTGATTCTGGGTTTTTATATGGTGATGGATTATTTGAAACAATAAGATTTAATCGAAAGAAACCATTCAGATTAAATAAACATATTGAACGTCTTCGAAGTGGATGCAAAACTCTATACTTAAAACTCAATTTAACAGATTCTGAAATATTTAATATTATTAACACTATTATTAAAAAAAATAATGTTGATAATGGATTGATTAGATTAATGATAACAAGAGGTAGTATATCAGGATCCCCTTGGAGCTATAATGGTGATGCAGCTGTATATGCATTAATAAGACCATTTAGTCTAGACCCTAGTTTACCTGTTAAAATTGTTTATTATTATGAAAAAAATTATCCAATAATTCGATTTAATCCAGCTATTAAATCGATGAATTATGTAGGAAATTTATTAGCAAAAAAAGATGCTGAAACAGATAATGCATACGAGCCTGTTTTCATAAATAAAGAAAATTTTATTACCGAATGTGCCATTAGAAATATTTTTTATATCAAAAATAATAACCTTATTACTCCTGAATTAGATTTAGGAATCTTACCTGGGGTAATGAGAGATACTATTATTGAAATAGCGAAAGAAATGAATCTTACAGTTATAGAAACTAAAATAAAAAAGTCAACTATTGATAATATGGATGAAGCGTTTATTTCTTCAACAGGTATTGGCCTGTACCCTTGTTATTGGGATAGTTGGAAATCAGATTATTCTATAACTAAAAAATTAAGGAAAAATCTAACCAAAATTTTGAATAGATAAGTTTATCTTATTTATAATTAAATTATAACATAAAAATTTAAAGGAATTATGATTTCAAAAAGAGAATTTGACGCAACTGTTGATGAGCAAAAAGAACGTATCGTTTCAGATTTTGTTGGTAATACTCCATTTGTAAAATTATCAGATAAATTGTATGCTAAACTTGAATCTGTTAACCCTGGTGGATCAATCAAAGATAGACCTGTTAAATGGATTTTAGATAAATCAGAAAATATGGGTTTAATTGATAAAGGTAGTACTATTGTTGAAGCAACAAGTGGTAATACAGGAATATCACTTGCAATGATGGGAGCAGAAAGAGGCTATAAAGTTAAAATTGTAATGCCTTGTGATATGTCAGAAGAAAGAAAAACTCTATTAAAAATGTATGGTGCAGAATTAATAGAAGTTGATGAAGGTGATTTTGATGGCGCAATAGCATTAAAGGATAAGCTTGTTGAGCAAAAAGGATATTTTCCATTAAATCAATTTACTACACCATTAAATATTGAATGTCATTATAAAACTACTTTTAAAGAGATTGTCAGCCATTCTTTAAAAATTGGACAATCAATAACAGCATTTATTGCAGGTACTGGTACTGGTGGAACCTTAATGGGAATTCAAAAAGGGTTTTCTGAATATGATACACGAGTTAAAATTATAGCAGTAGAACCACTTGAATCTCCAGTAATGAGTGGTGGAGAAAAGGGTCTTCATGGGATTCAAGGAATTGGAGATGGTTCTAAATTTCTTGTTGATCTTAATCATGTCAATGAAATCATTACTATTTCAACTAATGATGCTAAACAAAAAGCAAAAGAATTATGTAAAAATCACGGGCTTTTTGTTGGAATTTCCGCAGGAGCTAATGTTTTAGCATCAGAAAGATGGATAGAAAAAAATAACCCAAATGGGATTGTATTTACAATATTATGTGATAGAGGTGAAAGATATTGTAGCGTCCTTTAACTATTTGAAATTGCCCTTTTCAAACATTATATGAATGCTGACTATAAAAATATTCAATCTGAAATCCAATCTTTATGTGAAATCATAAATCAACATAATATTAAATATTATATAGAAGATAATCCTGTAATATCAGATTATGAATATGATCTGCTTTTAAGAAAACTTCAAAAACTAGAAAAAAAATATCCTACATTAATTCAACCTGATTCACCTACACAAAGAGTAGGCTCTAAACCTCTAAATAAATTTTCTACAATAGAACATAGAATCCCGTTATTGTCATTAGATAATGCAATGAATAATCAAGAAATTATCGATTTTGATATGCGAATAAAAAAAGGGTTACAAACTAATAATGAAATTGAATACATACTAGAACCTAAGTTAGATGGATTAGCTGTTGAATTAATATATCAAAATGGATTATTCAAAATTGGTTCAACTAGAGGTGATGGCAATATTGGTGAAAACATTACTCAAAATTTAAAAACAATAAAACAAATACCTTTAAGTATTAATGAAAAAGCTCCAATCATTGAAATTCGTGGTGAGGTCTTCATTGATAAAGCTGATTTTGTAAATTTAAACAAACAACGATTAAACAATAATGAACAACCCTTTGCAAACCCAAGAAATTGTGCAGCAGGTAGTTTAAGACAATTAAACTCAAAAATTACATCCACAAGACCACTAAAAATTTTTTGCTATGCTCCAGGATATATAGAAGGACTTAATTTAAATTCTCAATATGCATTTTTAAAAATGCTTCCTAAATGGGGATTACCTGTGAATCCATTAATAAAAATTGGATATGGTCCAAAATTTATAATTAAATATCTAAATGAAATGGAAGAAAAAAGAAATGAACTTCCATATGAAATTGATGGCATAGTATGTAAAGTTAATAATTTTGACTTACAAAATCAACTTGGTAATAAAAGTAGATCACCTAGATGGGCTATAGCAGGTAAGTTTAAAGCCCAGCAAGTTACAACTAAAGTTGTAAATATTTTACCAAGTGTTGGTAGAACAGGTGCTATAACACCAGTAGCAAAACTAAATTCAGTTGAAGTTGGTGGTGTTATAGTTTCAAATGCCACATTACATAATCAGGATGAAATTAATAAAAAAGATGTAAGAATAGGAGATACAGTTTTAATACAACGTGCTGGTGATGTTATCCCTGAAATAATTAAAGTAATAATTGAAGAAAGACCTAATAATACTCAAAAATATTTTTTACCTGATCTATGTCCTGAATGTAATTCAAATATTTTAAAACCAAAAAATGAAGCTGTTGCTAGATGTCATAATTTTTCTTGTCCAGCACAAATAAAAGGTAGAATAAAACATTTCATATCAAGAAATGCAATAAATATTGATGGTTTTGGTGAGAAATTAGTTGATCAATTAGTTGAAAAAGGAATTGTTAATAATATATCAGATATTTTTAATTTAACTAAAAATCAACTCCTTAGTTTAGATAGAATGGGAAATAAATCTGCTGATAATATTTTAAATTCTATTGAAAAATCTAAATTAACATCATTTTCTAAATTTATTTACTCCTTAGGAATAAGAAATATAGGAGAACATTCTGCTAAAATTTTAAACAAATTTTTCAATTCAGATTTAAATAAACTTCAAAATTCAAACATAGAAGAATTAGAATCAATACCTGAAATTGGGATAATAATGGCAGAATCAATTATTAACTTTTTTAATGATTATAATAATCAAATTATAATTCAAAATTGTATAAAAGCTGGTTTAAATTTTAATAATGATCATTCAAATATTCAATCTAAATTAAAAAATAAAAACTTTGTCTTAACAGGAACATTAAAAACAATGAAAAGGAATGAAGCTAAAAATTTAATTGAAAAATTAGGTGGTAGTGTTTTAAACAGTGTATCTAAAAAAATAGATTACCTAATAATAGGAGAAAACCCTGGTTCAAAAAAACAAAAAGCTGATAAACTACAAAAAAATGTTATCACAGAAAATCAATTTTTGGAATTAATAAAATGATAAATAAAATTACTATTATTATTGCTTTAATACTACTTTTAAGCTGCAATACAAAAAAAACGTACCCTGTTATTGGTGTTATACTTGAAATTAAACAAGAATCCAATGAATTATTAATTAAACATGATGAAATAAAAAATTTCATGATGAAAATGACTATGCCATTTAAAACATTAAAAGATGAAAATTTATCTAAATTTTCTATTGGTGATAGTGTTCATTTTAATTTAACAATTGATGGAGATATTTCATATGCTCATAATTTCAATATAATTCAAAATTTAAAAATTAACGATGTTATAGAAGATGAGTTTTGGGAAAGAGATCCTTATGATCCTTTAGAAATGGGTGACTATATTTCCGATGGGACATTTCTTACATTAGATAGTACAGAAATTTCATTATCAGATTTTGATGATAAATACTTATTTATTTCATATATCTTTTCAAGATGTCCTATGCCTAATATGTGCCCTGCAGTTATTGTCAAAAATCAATATTTAGCAGAAAAACTATCTAATTTAAATATAGAATTTCTTTTAATCAGTTTTGACTATATCTATGATACACCAAGTAAATTAAAGAATACTTATGAAAATCTAGATAATAAATATCAAAACTTAACATTTATGTCAAGCTTTAAATCACTTGATGATTTAAATCTAATTTCTAGAGAAACTGGTATGTCATTTTGGGGTATTAATGAAAATGATATTGGTCATACTATGCGATCTGTTTTAATTTCTCCTGATGGAAAATTATTATCAGCCTATGATGGTTTAGATTGGGATGTTAAAAATGTGGAACTAAATATTAAAGAAATCTTAACTCTACAATAATGAAAACTAAATATAAAAATATTTCCGTAATTGAATTAGAGAATTATTTTAACTCTAAAAAAGATTTTATACTTTTAGATGTTAGAGAAAAATTTGAATTTAATATCGCATCAATCATTAATTCATTACATATTCCTATGATGGAAATTCCAAATAGAATAAATGAATTAAGTAAAAATAAAGATATAGTTATAATTTGTAAATCTGGTGTTCGCTCTGCTAAAGTATGCGAGTATTTATATGATAATGGTTTTTTAAATTTAAAAAATGTTAGTGGCGGTATAAATGCATGGTCGAAAGAAATAGATGGTACAATTCCTTTATATTAAGAACTAATAAAAATAAATTGACTATCTTTTTTTTTAAATCTTATATGACCATCATAATGCAATTGTAAAATTTCAGTTTCTAAAACTTGTAATTCAATATGTGAAAAATTCTTATATCCTAATTCACTATCAATCTGACTAGGATCTGATTTTAAATATTTAATTGGTAAATTGGGCTCCCATTTTTTTAAAACTATACTTGGTGAGTATGGAGCCATATAACATTTTCTACTTTGTAAATGAGTTTGTTTCCATACATTAGCACATAATGAATTTTGATTGTGTATTATTGCCTTACATTTAAATCTTAATTGAATTTTTCTACTATTATTATAAAATAATGCAGTACAATTATTATTTAATTCTAATTCTTGAATTTTTGGGCTCCTAATATCTGAATTAAAATATAGTTTAGATGGATTTTGTTTAATATTTCTTAAAACAACGGTTCTTGCTTCTGGATAACTATTTTTAATTGTAGAAAGAGAAAATGTATGGTATTGATTATTACTATTTTTTAATGCATTATTTAAATAGTCTAATTCTTGATTATATATTTCTTTTATTTTTTTAATACTAGCCATTTATTTCACATTTTAAAAAAAACCTCAACATATTGAATATTGAGGTTTTATATTATTATATAATTAATAATTACTTATCACATTTACTATATCCACAATCTGATCCAACACAAACATCACACCCTGCTTCCATTTTTAATGTTCTATTACTACATTCTGGACATATTTTAAATTGCAGATTGCCTAAATTCCCTTCATCATTAGATAGGATTGGAGTTTTTTTTTCTAATACTCCATTATCTTGCTTTGGAAGTAACTCTGGTTTTTCAATAATGCCAACATCAAAGAAAAACTGCTCTATAACATCTGCAACTTCAGCATAGAAAGAATGCATATATTTTCCTTCTTTAAAAAACCCTCCACTTGGATCAAATATACCTCTTAACTCTTCTAATATAAACATTGGATCATCGGTTCTTCTAAAAATAGCTGAAATTAATCTTGTTAAAACAACATACTCTGGGGCTCTTGTTAAATCTTTTGAATTAATAAAAATTTCAAATGGTCTTTTTTTATTATTTTCAGTTATATACCCTAATGTAACAAATACAGAATTTTTAACAAAAGAGCTTTTTACTTTATATACTTTAGCATCTACAATATCAGGACGATTAGTCGTAAACTCTCTTGTTTCATGTGTATTATTTTCATTTACAATTTTTTCTTGTACTACATTTTCTTTAGGTGAATCATTTGAAATTTCAACAACACTAGTTTCTTTAGATGATAATTTTATCATTAAGTGACTTCCTCAAATTTTTGATTTTCTTTAAAATGTTTAACACTAGAATCATTGTTCATGTAATGATAAACAGTTGTTAAACTTCCATCAGGCATTTTTAAAATTTCATCTCCACTACACTCAATTTCTATTCCATCATCATTTTCAATTTTATAAACTTTATTTTTGATTTCTTGAAATGGGGTCGCTTCACCTTCTCTACTTAAAATTGGGAATCTACTTCCATCTCTATAAATTGTTATGCCTTTTAGACCTGCCTTCCATGCATCAATATAAACATCAGATATGACTTCTGGTTCAATGTCTTCTGCTAAATTTACTGTAGATGAAATACTATGATCAACATACTTTTGACAAATCCCCTGAATTTTTACCCTTTTTTCAGGATCAATATTATGAGCTGTTCTCATAAAATGATCTGGTAATAATTCAGAAATATTACTATGTTTATCTGCATCTGAAGCTAAATTCATTTTATCTAAATATGCCTGAACCGATGAATGAAAAACTTTAAAAAATTGATTTCCAAATGATTCAGAACGCCTTGTGTAATACAAAGCAAAAATTGGTTCAACACCACCTGATATACCTATATAATTTTTTTCTTTAGATTTATAACTTAAAATAATATTGGAAATAGATCCTGTTGGAGCAATTGAAACAATAGCAATATTTCTTAATCCATTTTTTCTAATTATATTTCGAGTTTCATCATTTAATGCTTCTAAAATAAATGGACACTCCATATATGTCTTTTCATTGTAGATGGGAGAAGGTCCCTTTTCTTTAGATAGCATTGCTGAAGATTGAAAAGACGCATTAGCAATAAATTCCATTACTTGCGACATCATTTCTATACCTTCATCTGAATCATATGCTAAACCTAATTGATTTAACATATCAGCAATACCCATAACTCCTAAACCTAGTCTTCTTGTTTCAGCCGCAGCAATTCTCTGCTTTTCTAATGCATTTAATTTTTCATTCCACGTTACAACATTATCTAAAAAACGAACTACTGTATTTGTTGTATCAGCTAATTGATCCCAATTTATTGTAGCATTATCTTCATAACCATTTTCTACAAATCTTGATAAATTCAAAGATGCTAAATTACAAGCCCCTCCATCCTCTAATGGTACTTCTGCGCATGGGTTTGTACTAATGATTGGCCTACCTACATAATTTGATGGTGAATATTTTTTCATTGTTGACCAATATATCAAACCTGGTTCTGCAGTTTTATAATTTCCTTCAATAACTTGATCCCATATTTCTCTTGCTTTAACTAATTCTCTAATTTCTCCACAATCTGATGAAGAAAAATATAAAAGAAAATCTCCTGCTTGTCTTATAGCTAAAGAACTTGATTTTCCAATAGGACAAATATAATCTCCATATACATCTCTATTATTTTTATCAAAAAAGTCATCTTTGTTAATAGATAATTCATATTCAGATTTTAACCATTTAGTTAATTTATCATATGATGTAAATGACTTTAATATTTTATAATCATCAATTTGTTTAGAAGGTATTTCAACAGAATAGTGATTTTTTTCTGTTTGTTTAGCATCTTTTACATTTGAAGAATTATTTTTTGAATAAACAATATATTCTTGATTTGTAAACCTTTTTTGTTCTTCAACAGCATGCATAAATTCATCACTTACCTTAATGGATATATTAGCGAATCTTACCTGAGTATTTTCCATGATGTTTTTCTTTAAAACATCCATTTGAGATTCATCAAATAAACCAGACCATTTACATTGTTCCACAATTTGATTAGTCACCCAATTAGGTGTTTTTTTAACATTAATAAAATGAAATATATCTGGATGTTTAACATCAATAGTTAACATAAGCGCTCCACGTCTTCCACTTTGTCCAATTAATCCGGTTGTTAATGAATATAATTCCATAAATGAAACTGCACCAGTTGAACTGTCCGCTGCATTATGTACGACTGCATCTTTTGGTCTTAAAGAAGATATATCAACACCTATACCACCACCATAAGAATATGTTCTTGCACACTCAAATGCAGCTTGATAAATAGAATCAATTTCATCTTTTTCAATTTTTGAAACAAAACAATTAGCTAAAGTTTTTAAACGATACAAATCTCCTGCACCTGCTATAACTCTTCCACCTGGCAAAAATCTACCTTCATATAAATCATTATAAAATTTTTGAGCCCATTCGGTTTGTTTTGTTTTTGTTTTTTCAGTTGTTGCTATAAATGATGAAACTCTTTTAAAAACATCTTCAGGACAATGTTCAACAACTTCATTATTTAAATCTTTTAAATAATATTTTTTTTGATAAATATTACTTGCTAACTCATTATCACTTAAATATTTTCCATCAAAAGGTAAATCTTTATTTTCTTGTAAATCTGTTAGATGGTTGTAAATATATTCATAATTATTAATATGCTTTTTTCCTAGGACAGCATCAGCTTTCCCTCGATGATCGAACATTGCCTTCATTTATGTTCCCTTATAATTTATTAACTGACAAAAATTGCTTTTTGAATCATAACTTTTCCCAAAACGTGGTATGCTTTTGGATTTACAGCGATATATATTATTTTTCCCGTCAGGCTTAATGCGTTGGTAACTACTAGATATTATGATTCTGACAAAAAAATATACTAAATATTGTATTATGGGGTCAAATATTTTGATAAAAAAATTAAAATATCTGATTCTTAAGTTCTTTATGTGAGATTAAATAAATTGTAAATTTAAGTATGGATAAAATACTTGAACATTCAATAGATGCAGCTAAAATTGCTGGTGAAACAATTATGAAATTTTATAAAACACAATTAAATGTTCGAGAAAAAAGTCCTAATAATCCAGTAACAAAAGCTGATATAGCTGCAAATGACAAAATTAAAGATCTATTAACTTCTCGATATCCAAAATTTGGATGGCTTTCAGAAGAAACTAAAGATTCATTAGATAGATTAAATAAAGAATATGTATGGATTATAGATCCAATCGATGGTACAAAAGAATTTATAGAAGGAATACCCAATTTTTCTATTAGCATTGGTTTGGTAAAAAATGAAATTCCTATTGTTGGTGTATTATATAATCCCGCTACTAAAGAGCTTTTTTATGCTCAAAAGAATAAAGGTGCATTTTATAATAACAATTTAGTAAAATGTTCTAAAAAAAATGACATCAGAAATATCAACATTGTAGTAAGTAGATCTGAAATGAATGCTGGATTATGGGATAAATATAGTTCTACTACAAAATATAAAATAGAAATCGGTAGTGTCGCATATAAACTTGGATTAATTTCTGCAAGTAAATATGATTTTTTTGCTACATTAAAGCCAAAGAATGAATGGGATATTTGTGCTGGTCACATTATTTTAGAAGAATCTGGAGGTGTATTAAAAAATATAGAAAATTTTAAATCACCTATATATAATCAAAAAAATACACTACAAAAACCTGGTTTAGTAGGTGGAAATTTAGATCTTTGTAAATCTTTTTCTACAGTATGGAACAAAAACAATTAATTATTGAGGATAAAATGAAAAAAGCAAAACTAACCATTAATGACCAAATACTTGAATTGCCAATGTATACAGGAACAGAAAATGAAAATGGTATAGATATAACAGCACTTAGAAATAAAACAAATCATATAACTATTGATCCAGGCTATGGTAATACAGGGTCATGTTTAAGTTCAATTACATTTATTGATGGAGAAAAAGGAATATTAAGATATAGAGGATATAGTATTGAAGAGCTTGCAGAAAAAGCCAATTTCACTGAAGTATGTTATTTATTAATATATGGTGAATTACCAAATGAAAATGAACGAGAAAAATTTAGCAAAAATATACGGAAGCATGCAAATTTACATGAAGATATGAAAAGATTTTATGATGGATTTCCACTAAGTGCCCATCCTATGGCCATTCTTTCTTCTATGGTTACAGCAATGTCAGCATTTACACCTGAAAGTAATAGCTGGGAAGATGATGATATGGATCATAGTATTATTAAGGCTTTAGCTAAAGTTAAAACAATTGCTGCTTTTTCATATAGAAAATCACAGGGTTTACCATTTATTTACCCCAGGACAGATCTAAATTATGTAGAAAATTTTTTACATATGATGTTTTCAGATTCCCAAGAAGATTATCATGTGAATCCTGTATTTGCTGAAGCTTTAAATCTGCTGCTTATACTTCACGCTGATCATGAACAAAATTGTTCAACATCTACAGTGCGTATGGCTGGAAGTAGTCAAGCAAACCTCTTTGCTACTGTTTCTGCAGGTATCGCTGCTTTATGGGGACCTTTACATGGTGGTGCTAACCAAGCAGTAATTGAAATGTTAGATAAAATTAGAAAAGATAATTGCAATTATAAAAAATATGTTGAACTAGCCAAAGATAAATCTTCTGATTTTAAATTATTTGGTTTTGGTCATCGTGTATATAAAAATTATGATCCACGAGCTAAAGTTATTGCAAAAGCTGCAGATAGAGTTTTAAATGAATTAAAGCTTGAAGATCCTTTATTAGATATTGCAAGGAACTTAGAACAAGTTGCTTTAAAAGATGATTATTTTAAAGAAAGAAATTTATATCCTAATGTTGATTTTTATTCAGGAATCATTTATAAAGCTATGGGTATCCCAACAAATATGTTTACAGTAATGTTTGCTTTAGGTAGGCTTCCAGGATGGCTAGCGCACTGGCATGAAATGGTTGCAAGTGGAACCTCAAGAATAAATAGACCTAGACAAATTTACACTGGTTCTAAAAAGAGAAGTTTTATTACAGTTGAAAAAAGATAAATAAATGAAAGAATATTTAGATCTTGTTAAACATGTTTTAGATACTGGAAGCCTTAAAAATAATAGAACAGGTACAGATACACTGTCTGCATTTGGTACTCATTACAAAGTTGACCTATCAAATGGATATCCCCTTCTTACAACCAAAAAAGTATTTTTTAAATCTGTAATTAGAGAATTATTATGGTATTTATCTGGTCAAACTCATATAAGAGATCTTAGAAAACATACTAAAATTTGGGATGCATGGACTTCTGAAGATAAAAATTGGGAAGTTGGTAAAATGTATGGCTACCAATGGGTAAATTGGGAAAAGTATACAGAAGATCCAAAAACAAAAAAAATATCTAAAACTTTTATTAATCAAATTGATAATGTAATAAATCAAATTAAAACTAATCCGAATTCTAGAAGAATGGTTGTTACAGCTTGGAACCCATCAGTTTTGGATGAAATAGCTCTACCTAGCTGTCATGCATTCTTTATTTTCAATGTATTGGATGGAAAACTTAATTGTCATTTAACTCAACGAAGTGGTGATATAGCACTTGGCATACCTTTTAATTTAGCCTGTTATTCTACATTAACTCAAATGATTGCACAAGAAACAAATCTTCAATTAGGTTATTTTTCACATTATATAAATGATGCTCATATATATGTCAATCATATAGATGGACTTAAAAAACAATTAAAAAGAGAACCGCTTCCATTACCGCATTTAACAATCAAAACAAAGCCATTTTGGGATCTCAAATTTGAAGATTTTATTTTATCAGATTATGATCATCATGGTTTAATTAAATTTGATGTTGCTGTATAAAAATGAAAATTCAACTCATTTGGGCTCAAGATAAGAATGGGGGAATTGGGAAAAATGGAAAACTCCCTTGGCATATTTCAGAAGATCTAAAAAATTTTAAAAAAATAACTACTAAACATCCTATTATAATGGGTAGAATAACATGGGAATCACTACCATTTAAGCCACTTCCAAATCGACGAAATATTGTTTTATCTAGAAGTAATTTTACAGAAACAGAATGTTTTTCTAATATAGACGATTGTATTCAAACGCTCAAAAATGACAATGTAAGTTCTGTATTTATAATTGGAGGTTCTAGTATATATTCTAATTTTTTAAATATTGCTAGTGATTTACATATAACATTAATACATAAAAATGAAGATGGAATTGATTGTTTTTTCCCTAAATCTTTAAAATATATAAAAAACAATTTTCAATTATCATTTCAAAAAGATTTATCAAAAGATGCAACCTATATGCATTTTATAAAAAAATAAAGGCTATGGATAAATACTTTTTAACTTGCCCAAGAGGACTTGAAGAAGTTACTAAAAACCAAATATCTAATTATATTAATACTTCAATTATAATAGATAGAGGTGGTGTTCATTTTACTGGTAGTCTAAAAGATATGTACTTAATAAACCTTCATTCTAGGACAGGCATGAGGTTATTAAAAAATCTATTTACTTTTTCAATTAATAAACCTCAAGATTTATATAAAAGTATTTATAGCCTTAACTGGAAAAAAATTATAGCTATTCAAAAAACCTTTTCAATCAAAACAAAATTAAAAACAAATTTATTTACAAACTCAAGCGCTACTTCCTTAAAAATTAAAGATGCTATTGTAGATAATATTAGAAAAGAATTTGGAAAGAGACCATCAATTGATAAACAGAACCCTGATATTGGATTATTTATATTTATAAATGATAATAACATATCTATTTATTTAAATACAACTGGTGCACCACTTTTTAAAAGGGGCTATAGAACACAAATTCATAAAGCTGCATTAAATGAATCGTTGGCAGCCGGATTAGTTCTTTTAAGTAATTGGAATAAAAAGGATAATTTTTATGATATAATGTGTGGATCCGGCACTATCCCAATTGAGGCTGCAATGATTGCATATAAAATAGCTCCAGGATTATTTAGAAATAATTTTGCTTTTAAAGGCTTTGACGATTTCAATAAAACTTTATGGAATAAATTGATAAATAATGCAAAAGAAAATATAAATCTTAAAGATGAAATACAGATTTTTGGATCAGATCATATTAAAGATAATATTGAATTATCTACTAATAGCTCCCAAAAAATTGGAATAGAAAATAATGTAAAG